>CALDHJ010000369.1 GCA_937941555.1 uncultured Granulosicoccaceae bacterium
GAGCACGGTTGACAGAATCCCGCTCAAGATTCGGTTCGGCGGGTCGTTTTTTAGTGTGTACGCGAGCGCACAATACGGTGTCAGCCGTGCCCGGACGCCCAGTCTGTCAGTCAGTCGTGCCCCTGAACGAACCACTGAACAGTCCGTGTCATGAATGCAAATCCAGCGAAGTCGATCCCCTTCCAATTGACTGGACAAGAGCCAATACGGTTTCCTGTTCGTGCCGGCATGTGTATCGGTCAATTGCAGGCCCTCAAGAGCGAGGGACTGCGCCCTGCCACCATGCGCGAGATCATGGAGCAGGTGGTGCACTGGGTTGACTGCCAACGGTGGGACTTTCTCAGCCATTGGCAGGGGTCGGTCGATACGGGTGATTCGGTTCTGTACAAGCCTGGGCTGGGCCGCTCGGCGCCGATGATCAAAGTGGTCAGCCAGTCGCCGTCGTTGAGTCGGGTCGACTACGGAGCGGCGCTCAAACCCGATTATGTGCAGCAGTGGGCGGGCTCGCTCGTCCTGCGGCATTCGGTGTACGAAGAAGCTGGTGGGGAAGAGTTCTCGCTGGACGATGTCGAGCGCTACGCGAACACGCCCCTGACGCGGTCAGACGCCGAAGCCAATCCCCTTTGGCTTGCACTCGCCGGGGGTGACAGCAATTTGTTGCGCGCCTATGCGAAGGTACTCGACGCACTCTTCGGCGACAGCGGCATGATGCGATTTTCCGTGTTTACCGGTGGACCCCATGCGACATTGGTTGAGCGCCTGGTGTGTTTCACCGGGCTCAATGCCAAGAGCAATGTCAGTGCGCGCAATCTCGGCAGTCTGAGCGGGGCGGGCCGGTTTGTGGGATTGCCGATCGACCTCGAGGCCTTTCTCGCACAACAGTCGGGCGATGGAGTCGACACAGACGAGGGTGCCGATGCGGCAACCGCAGCGAGCCAGGCTGGCGGCAAGGCGCGGGTCAATCAGGATTTGAAGAAGGTCGCTTGACGTCGGGCGCTGTCAAGCGGCCGCCCCGACAGCACCCTGCGCAGGCGTCAGAGCGCGCTGACGTTGCTCTGCTTCACGATCGCAACCAGCTTGGAGCCACCGGTGTCGTCCAGGCAGCGGTTGATCCGCGAGATCAACGACTCAGTCAACACCTGACCGGCCCCGAGCAACAACATTCCGTTCTGCGCGGTGATGTTGCGCGCTGTCTTCATACCGGGCTGCAGGTCACTCAGGTGCACGGAGTACTCCTGCAGCGCACTGCTGCTGTCACCCGCGGGTTCACTGACCAACTCCTTCATAATATCGACGAGTTGCGGGTCGTAGTGTGTGCCGGCCTTGCCTTGCAAATGGTCAAGCGCTTCGGCGGTCGACAGTGGTCGGCCGAGCAGCAGGCCGGTTTGCAGGTCATCAAAATCTGCGGCAATGGCAATGATCCGGGCGCCGAGCGGGATGTCTTCGCCAGCCAGTCCGTCGGGGAAACCTTTGCCGTCAAATTGTTCGTGGTGTGCGCGGATCAGATTGCCTGTTTGTTCCAGTGCGGGAATCGACAGCAGTGCACCTTGGCCGATGCCGGGGTGTGTGCGGTAGATCTTCATCTGGTCTGCCGAGAGCGTGTTCACTGGCGTGGACACCAGTTCATCCGAGAACCCGAGCTGCCCGATGTCGTGCAGCACGGCAGCATTTTGCAGGTCTGTCATGTCTTCGGCGCTTAGATCAAGCTTCTCACCGATTTGACGGCTGGTGTCGGCGACATTCTGACTGTGGTGGTGGCTGCTGCCTTCACGCAGTTCGACGAGTTGAGCGAACACCCGGATAGCACTCTGGTAGCTGTCGCGCAGCGCGTCGTAGGTTTCGTTGAGTTTGTCGTGTGCGCTAGCAAGCTCCTGGGTCCGGGCTTCGACCTTTGACTCAAGCGCGGTGTTGAAGACTTTGAGTTCTTCGTTCTGTTTGGTTGTCAGTGCTGTGAGCGCGGCGTGTTCGTCTTTGAGTCGCTTGTGGTCCAGTGCATTGTCGATGGCAACCACGAGCTCATCGTTGTTCCAGGGTTTGTTCAGATAGCGAAAAATCTGCCCGCCATTTATCGCCGCGACGGTGGATTCCATATCGGCGTAGCCAGTCAGCAGGATTCGGATCGTGTCCGGCCACTGCTGATACACGCGGGTCAGCAACTCGGCACCGCTCATGTTCGGCATGCGCATGTCCGAGATGATCAAGTCGACCTTGCGTGACTCCAGAACCGCAATCGCCTCGTCGCCGCTGTTGGCGGTAACGACGTCGTAGGGCTGCTTGCGAAGTGCGCGCTTCAGCGAGGCGAGAATACTTGTCTCATCGTCAACGCACAGCACGGTTGGGCGCTCGACGGCGTCGGTGTCCGGGGTCTGATGGAGGTCGGTGGCTAGCATAGATCGCTTCCTGGATTGGGTGCCGCGTGGGGTGCGTCCAGTGCGGGTCGGTGGGCTGTCCGTATGGAAATGTTGGCGGCTTTTTGCGCTTTTCCACCCTTTCTCGGCGGCTGAATCCGGAAAAACTTGAGTAGGTGTTCTCGTAGGCCAAGTACGCGGTCTGACCGAATAGTCACTCAAGTTTGGTGTGGGCCGGTCGCTTGAAGCGTTGAGTAATTCCCTTTTTCCGGAGTGTCCCACTTGAAATCAACTCTCCTTGTCAGCGCCCTGATGTATGCGACTCTGGTCGGTACCGTTCACGCCGAGACCGTCACGTTCAGTGTGGTCCCGCAGCAGTCTGCGAGTAAACTCGCGCGGCTGTGGACGCCCATTGTCACTTACCTCAGCGAAAAAACCGGACACGACGTGCGGTTCACAACAGCCAAGGATATTCCGACCTTTGAAGCGCGGTTGGCGGAGGGTCAGTACGATTTCGCGTACATGAATCCGTACCACTACACCGTGTTCAGCAGCGCGCCGGGCTATAGCGCGTTTGCACGGCAGAAAGACAAACGGATCAAAGGCATCGTGGTCGTGCGCAAGGACAGCACCCTCCGCGATATGGAAGAACTTGAAGGCGAAAGACTGGCCTTCCCATCGCCAGCGGCGTTTGCCGCGAGTGTTTTGCCGCGCTCTCATCTGCGCACCGAAGGGATCGGTTTCACGCCGCAGTATGTGTCGTCACACGACTCGGTCTACCTCGGTGTGGCGCGGGGGCTCTTTCCGGCCGGTGGTGGTGTGATGCGCACGTTCAACAACACCGATCCCGCCGTGCGCGACGAACTGAAAGTGCTCTGGACCACGAAAACCTACACCCCGCACGCCTTTGCCGCGCACCCGCGCGTGTCGGAGGCGGTGGTGGACGACATCGCTGCGGCGATGCTTGCCATGAACGATGATCCGCGAGGGCAGGTACTGCTCAAGAGCATCAGCTTCAAAGGCATGCAGGCTGCTGAAAACGGCGACTGGAACGACGTGCGCGGGCTTGGTATCGAGCTGTTGGCGGACCTGGTCGAATAAAGCATCTTTGGCACCGAGCGACCGGGAGCCGTTCGGGCACCCGGTTGCAGCGCCTCCCGAACCGGACCACCTCGCCGGACACGAAGCACACAGGAGTGAGCGGCACCATGTCACTACGGCTCAAAACCATATTGGGTGTCGCGGCGATCGAGGCGGTTCTGCTCGTGTTGCTGATCACCACGGTCCTGAGCTACATGCGCAATGACAGCGAGGCCGCGCTGATTCAACGCGCAGACACGGTTGCGTCCCTCTTTGCCACCACCTCCAAAGACGCGGTCTTGTCATTTGATCTTGCGTCGCTTGAATCCTTCGCAGTGGAGGTCATGAAAAACCCGGGCATGGTCTACGCCCGGGTGCGCAGTGCAGACGGCTCGGTCTTTGCCGAAGCGGGTGAGCCCGAGTCTCTCGCTGCACCTTTTGTCGGAGACACCTCACTCGAGAGCGCCACCGACGGCGTCTTTGATCAGTTTGCCCAGATTGCGGAATCCGATGTGGTCTACGGACGGGTGGAAATCGGAATCAGCACCGACAGCATTGCGTCTGCTCTCGCCAACGCGCGCAAACTGGCCGGTGGCATCGCGCTCGCCGAGATGTTGCTCGTGGCACTCTTCTCCTATTTTCTCGGCGCCTACCTGACTCACCAACTGAAATCTCTGCACCGCGGTGCAAAGCAGATATCCGAAGGGCAGTTCGATGTCTCGATACCGGTCAGGGGCCGGGATGAAGTGGCGGAGGTGGCGGATGCCTTCAACACCATGGTGACCAATCTCCAGGCATCACGGCAGCGGCGTGATGAGTACGAACACCAGCTGCAAGAGCTCAACCGCACGCTCGAAGACCGGGTCGGGCGGCGTACCGTCAGCTTGCAGGAGAAAAACGCCGAGTTGACGTCAGCCTACGAGACCATCAAGGCAGCGCAAGCGCAGTTGCTGCAATCTGAAAAAATGGCGTCGGTCGGTCAATTGGCTGCGGGTGTGGCCCACGAGATCAACAACCCCGTTGGCTTCATCAACAGTAATCTTGAAACGCTGAAGGACTACGTTGGCGTCTACCAGAGTCTGCTTGGTCAGTACCGACAGGCGATTGCCGAGCAGGATGATGTGGCTCGGGACGCAGCGCTTCGTGCCATTCGCGCACTCGAACAAGACGAAGACATCGACTTCATTCACGATGACACACAATCGCTTCTGGTGGATTCCATCGAAGGGGCGCGGCGTGTGCGCGAAATCGTTCAGGGCATGAAGAATTTCTCTCGGGTGGACGGCGGTGATCGCGAGTCGGTCGATATCAACCACTGCATCGAGACGTCATTGAAGATGGCGGCCAACGAGCTGAAATACAAGTGCGAAGTCACGGCCTCTCTGGGGGATGTGCCGCTCGTGTTGTGCAACAGTGGCCAACTGACGCAGGTGATCCTGAACCTGGTGGTCAACGCGAGCCATGCCATCGCCGAGCGGGGTGAAATCGCGGTGGTGACAACAGCGCTGGCTGAGGGGGTTCGAATAGACATCCGCGACAACGGCAGTGGCATCGACCCCGAGCATCTCGACAAACTGTTCGAACCCTTCTTCACGACCAAACCGGTCGGGCAGGGCACCGGGCTCGGGCTCGCCATTGTCTACGGTATCGTCAAAGACCATGGGGGTGACATCACCGTTGACAGTGTGTTGGGTGAAGGCACGACCTTCTCGATCACCCTGCCAACGGCGCCCGGTGTGAGTGAGGCAGCCGCTTGATCCCGTGTCGTCATGCGCGCTCTGTGTGCGCCATGGCTGCGATCACTCCCCGCAGTTCGGCGAGCCCCCTCAGGCGACCGATCAGCGGGTACCCCGGCATGCCGTCCCGATTCAGGTCGTCGAGGAGGTCGTGGCCGTGATCGGGTCTGAACGGGATGACGGCGTCGGCGCGGCCTCGGTCCCGCCGCCGCGATTCTTCCTCGAGCAGGGCACGCACCGTTGCAACGAGGTCAGTGTCGCCGGCGAGGTGCTCGTCTTCGTAAAAGGACACTTTGCCTGCGCCGGCCGGGCCATCACGTCGCGTTGTACGTAAATGGACGAAGTGGATGTGGGCGCCGAGTTCTTCGACAAAGGCGACTGGGTCGAAGCCCGGGTTGACGCCGAGTGAGCCGGTGCAGAATGTGATGCCGTTGGCGGGCGACGGCACGGCACCCACCAAGGCGGCGTAATCGCCGGTGGTCGAGACGATACGCGGCAAACCGAGTAACGGAAAAGGCGGGTCGTCGGGGTGGCAGCACAGCCGTATGCCCAGGCGCTCGGCGGTCGGGACCACCTCGGCCAGGAAATCGGTGGCGTTGTCGCGCAACCTTTGGTCATCGACCGGTTGCCACAACGCCAACAGCTCGCGCACGGCGTCGAGGCTGAGCTGGTCGTTTGCGCCAGGCAGACCCGCGACGACGTTGCGGACCAGTTGCGCGCGGGCTGTGTCGTCGAGCTCCGCCATGCGCCGATCGGCCGAGTCGAGCAGCGCGTCGTCGTAGTCGTCGCGCGCGCCGGCACGTGCGAGCAGGTGGATATCGAAGACGGCGAAGTCGACGAGGTCGAAAGCCATGGTGGTGCCGCCGTGCGGCAGCGCCCGCCGCAGCGCCGTGCGGGTCCAGTCGAGCACCGGCATGAGGTTGTAGCACACCGTGTGGATGCCACAGCCGGCGAGATTTTCGAGACTGCGACGGTAGTTCGCCACATGTTCGCTGAAGTGTGCGCTCTTGCGTTTGATGTCGTCGGACACCGGCAGGCTCTCGACCACGGACCATTCAAGTCCGCCCGGTGCGCCGTCGGTGCGCTGCATCAGGGAGGCCTGGCGGGCGCGGATGGCGTCGGTTGTCCACACCGAACCGTTGGGAGCCTCGTAGAGAGCAGTCACCACCGACTCGACCCCGGCCTGGAGCATGTGCTCGACCTTGACGGGGTCGTTATCGGCGCCAAACCAGCGCCACGTCTGTTGCATTGCCCACACCCTCCGGATCCCCTGTTCGGTGCTGATAGACTACCGGGGTCGATACGGCCTTCGCAACGCTGGAAACAATACAATGGCGACCCCTGCACTCACACTCAATTCCACCGCCACGGCAATCTACGAGTCGGTGGTCGATCTGCCGATCGTGTCGCCGCACGGCCATTGTGATCCGCGCTGGTTCGCAACCGACGAGGCCTTTCCAGACCCTGCAACCTTGCTCGTCAAGCCCGATCACTACATCTTCCGTTTGCTCTACAGCCACGGCGTGTCACTCGCCTCGCTCGGCATTGGTGCCGATTCGGAGCCTGATCCGCGTCAGGTCTTCAGGAGCTTCGCGGCGCGGTGGCCTCTGTTCCTAGGCACGCCCAGTGCGTTGTGGCTGAGCCACACCCTGAAAACCCTGTTCGGAATCGACGAGCCGCTCTCGGGCGCGAACGCCGATGCCGTCTACGACACGCTCGACGCCGCTTTGCGAGAGCCGGCTTTTCGACCCAATGCACTGATGGAACGGTTGGGTATCGTATTGCTCGCGACCACAGACGGCGCGTTGGATGACCTCGCGAACCACCGCGCCGTGGCCGAGCGCAAGCCACCCTGGCGCATGGTGCCCACCTTTCGGCCAGACTCGGTGATCAACCCCGCGCACCTGCGTTTCGCAACGGATCTCGACGCGCTTGCGGCGGCGACAGACACCGACATCAACAGCGTCGATGCGTGGTGCGACGCGCTTCGCCAACGGCGGGCGCATTTCATCGCACATGGCGCCACCGCCACGGACCACGATGTGCCCGTGCTGCACACCGATCCGCTCTCCGACAGCGAGGCGACGGCGCTGTTCGACGCAGTGCGTTTTGGCACAGCAGACATTGCTAACCAGCATCGATTGCACGGCCACATGCTCGTGCAGATGGCGCTGATGTCGTGCGACGACGGGCTCGTGATGCAGATTCACGCGGGCTCCTCACGCTCGACCAATCGGGCGCTGAGCGCGGCCTACGGCCCCGATATGGGCGCCGACATTCCGCACCGGACAGACTGGGTAAGTGGCCTCAACGGCCTGCTCAACACGGTCGGCAACGACGCGCGGTCGACTGTCATCGCCTTTACCCTTGATGAATCAAGCTATGCTCGCGAGCTCGCGCCGATGGCTGGTCACTGGCCGGCGTTGCGTCTCGGTCCGCCGTGGTGGTTCCACGACAGTCCCGCCGGTATCGCACGTTATTTCGACCGCGTAGTGGAAACCGCGGGCTACGGCAAGCTCGCCGGCTTCAACGACGACACCCGTGCGTTTCTGTCCATCCCGGCGCGCCATGATCTCTGGCGTCGCTGCGTGGCGTCGCACCTCGCAGACCAGGTGTCGCGCGGCCACTTCGGACGGCTTGACGCCGAGACCCTGGCGCGCCAGCTCTCGCTCGATCTCGCAGTCGAGAGCTATCGACTGGCACCGACGCTCGCTGAGCTCGGCCACGAGGGCCTGCAATGAAGACCCACCTGCACCTCGGGGTCGGTAACTTCCACCGGGCCCACCAGGCCTGGTACACAGCGCGCGCGGGCGGGAATTGGTCGGTGCTCGGTGTGTCGTTGCGTCGCAGCGATGTGCGCGACGCGCTGACATCGCAAGGGTGGCGCTATACGCTTGCGATCAAGGACGAAGCGGGAACGCAGTACGAACCGATCAATGTCTTTCGCGGGATTCTTGTGGCGCCGGAGGATCCGGGGGCAGTGCTTGAGGCCATTGCCCATGCGACGACCGACGTCATCACTGTCACCGTCACGGAAAAGGGTTACACCCTCGACAACGCCGGTGTGCTCGATCTCGCGCACGTGGACATCCAGCATGACCTGGCCTCGCCCTTGCCGCGCAGTCTGGTCGGGTTCCTTGCGCGCGGCCTGGCACGCCGTGCCGCATCCGGGGCGTCGCCGCTGACCGTGCTCAGTTGTGACAACCTCAGCGGCAACGGCCGCCTGCTGCGCGACGCGGTGGTACATTTTGCAGACATGGCGCAGCTCGATCTCGTGCTGGACGAGGCCGCGCGTTTTCCGAACACCATGGTCGACCGCATCACGCCAGCGACCACCGAAGCGCTGGTCGCCGAGTGTCAGGCGGCCAGCACACAGGCTGACGCGTGGCCGGTTGAAACCGAAGCCTTCAGTGAATGGGTCATCGAAGACTGTGTGATCGGTGCGCTGCCGGACTGGGCGCGCGCCGGCGCGCGCTTCGTGGCCGATGTCGAGCCCTTCGAGCTGCGCAAGCTGCGTTTACTCAACGGCACCCACACGCTGATGGCGCACCTTGGCCGCTGGCGTGGACACGTCTACGTGCACGAGGCCATTGCCGATCCGGTGATCCGCACGGCTGTGGACGCGTTGATGGACGAAGCCGTCTCAACCCTGCCGGACGCCGCCTGCGATGGCATTGCCGACTACCGTGCGGCCCTGCTGTCGCGCTACGCCAACCCGGCCTTGCAGCACGCCTTGGCGCAGATCGCCCTGGACAGCAGCGTCAAACTCGGCGTGCGCGTGGTGCCGGTCCTGGTCGAGCGTGCCGCCCGTGGTGAGGAGAGCCCCGCGTGCATTGGTGCGCTCGCGGCCTGGGCGGCGCAGACGCTCGCCGACCTTGCCGCTGGAGATGCCGTTTCGGATCCGGCATCGGCGGCTATCCACGACGCAGCACAGCGGGTTGGCATCGCAGCGCAGGTTGACGCGTTGCTCAACCTCCTGAGTGACCGCAGCGAGCTGCAGGCCTTCCGGGATCAGGTGCTCGCCGCCTGGCCAACCGAGAGCCGCGACTGATCAGCTGTCGGCCTTCCAGTCGCCAGTTGTGTTCCACCAGCGGTGGGGGTTGTCGCTGTCGTCGAGTCCGATTGTCGCTGAGCGCAGGATGGGTTCAATGGATATCGGCGGTTCGTAGTAGCTGCTGTATTCGTAGAGCGTGTCGACGAGGCGTTCGAGCAGGCTGTGGTCGGGTTCGATGCAAAAGACCATATCGACAATACCCGGTCGTTTCCGCGTCTCGGACTCGGCGCCTGTCGGGGTGTCGGCCATTGGCCGGTAGTACTCAAAGCCGGAAGCGGAGCGGCTGGCGTTGTGGTCCGTTTTCCCGTATTGCAAGGGCGTGATCGCGATGATGGTGTTGAATACACGGTCGAAGTCCGCTTCCGGCAGGCTGATTCGAATGCGCCAGAAAGGGCTGAATTGCAACGTGCGGGATGTGAAGCCGGCTTGGAACAGGTTGGTTGGGTGGGAGTCGGTCATGGTCTGTCAGGCCTGTGCTGGGCATGACAGCCTGCGCCAGGGTGCCTGACAACGCCTTGGCAGGAGTCGTCAGCCGCGACGGGTGATGACAATGCCCGAGAGCGCGATCATCGCCATGCCGAGCAGGGCGCGCTGGGTCGGCAGCTCGTTCCAGAACAACCACGCGAACAGCGATGCGAACACCAGCAACACGTACTCCAGCACCGCAACCCGGGTCGAGAGTCCGTGTTGGTAGGCGAATGTCAGCAGTCCGATAGCGCAACTGGCGCAGAGCGCGTGAAACGCGGTCAGGGCCAACGCACGGGATGTCAGGGGCTGCCAGCTCGCCGTGACGAAGTCGCTGGTGTCCAGAACGCCTGACAGATCGGTGTTCGCGAGTATCAGCATGGCGATGCCGCCGAGGATGCCGAGAATTGCGAATACCGACATCGACAACGCGATCGTCGACTCGCCCCGGCAATACTCTCGCGCCACGACATTGGATACCAACACGGAC
>CALDHJ010000370.1 GCA_937941555.1 uncultured Granulosicoccaceae bacterium
TTCTCGCCGAGCCAGATATCAAAAAACGCAGCCGTGAACCGTGGATCGTCGATCTCGCCGAGCAGTGTGTCGCCGAGGTAAAACACCGTGTGCCCGTCAGCACGTCGAACACCGGTGATCGCGTCGCCGAGCGCAACGTTCGGAATGATGCCACTCAAGGACTCGGACCAGGTGTCGAGCAGTCTCGGATCCACATCGCCCTGAGCAGCGATTTCCTCGATAGACGAATCGACAATTTTCTCGCCAGGGAATGCCCGCAGGTAAGACAACGTCAACGTGAAAGGCTCGGCTGGATCGAACTCGCCAGCGGGTGCAACCAGGGTCGCATCGAACACTTTCCAGAACAGCACCTTGAGCCGCGCCTCGCCCACAACTTCTGGCGCTGGCACGTAATTCTGCGCCAGATTGATTCCTGCGTTGACGCTCACCGAACGCACGATGGCGATCAATAGAACGGCGAACGCGATAGTGAAAGAGATATGGCGACGTTTCATAATATGTTCAGAGTCCGCTTTCGCTGACTCACCTCTCGGCAAGTATCCAGTGTGTCGTCCGGTACGCATCGAGCTGCATAGGACATTCTTGCATTGTGTCTTTCAGCTTACTGCACCGGTACGCGACAAGCTCGTGAAGAATTCTTCACAGCTTTCAACGCTCTAGGCGCATTTGCTGGCCACAGATACTGAGAGTGATCGGGATATTGGAGGTTCCGTTGACCAGCCGATCGGGCGTTGACGGCACAACAACGGAATGGAAACAGTCGCGCGGGCGCACGACTGCGGCAAAGCTTACTCGCCGACGTAAGTACCGTCCGGCATGATTTTGCAGCGCACACCGCCAACGTAGCGGCCGTCGGGGCAAAGGCGGTAGTTCAATCCGCCAACGTACGAACCATCGGGTGTCATCGTATACACCGTGCCACCAACGTAGCTGCCGTCTGGCGTTCGCAGCGGCAGCCCACCACCGACGTAGGTGCCGTCCGGTGCGCGGTAGCACGTATAACCTGATACATAAGTGCCGTCCGCACACAACGCGGCCCAGGCCGATGAGCTGGCGGTCAACAGGATCAAACACCCCAGAATCTTTTTCATGGTTGTCGGCTTCTGTGTCAGTTGAAGATTGCCCGAGCGCGATCGGAACCGAGTGCCCTGTCAGTGAGAGCTGTACAAGACCACGCAGATAGTCTGCCAGACAGGGGCCGATTGCCAGCCCCCACGCGACAGAACCCATTGTCTAACAGCCTGGTCAGGACAAACCGGGTGACGTGTCACATTTTCGTTACAAACGGGAGAGTGTCACACACCCGGTCAGTCGGGTATCACGGCCGTCGCATCGATTTCGACGAGCCAATCCGGTCGTGCGAGGGCCACGACGACCAACCCTGTGCAGCAGGGGTGAACACCCTCGATGTACTGGCCCATGGTCCGATAGACCGCTTCGCGGTGACGCACGTCGGTGATGTACACCACCAACTTGCACAAATGCTCGATACGACCACCGGCCTCCTCAATCAGCTGGACGATGTTCTGCATGACCTTGTGCGTCTGCTCGGCAGGGTCACTGCTTGCAATGTTCTCGGCGGTGTCGAGATCCTGTGGGCATTGCCCCCGCAGGAACACCGTGCGACCGCGAGCCACTACGCCCTGGCTGAGATCGTTGTCGAGGCTCTGCTCTGGGTAGGTGTCGCGGGTGTTGAAAGGACGAATTCGGTGATGGCTCATGCTCGGGTCTCAAGAGGCGGCGCGAACGCGCCCGGCAAGGTAGTGGGCAAAATCGTAGTTGGGCCGCTCCAGGTGTGACAGTGGGCCGGGCTTGGCCAGCTCTGCACACAGCCCCCGATAGACTTTTTCGGTACACCCACGGTCTTCGACGTTCACACGATCGAGCAGCGCTTTCAACTCGGCGAAGTGGTGCTGTGACTCGGGGTCATTGACATAGTCTGGCGACATCCCGCCACCGAATCCGATCCGCACGCGACCGACTCCTTCGGGGTGCAAGGACAGGTACCAGAAATACCCGGGCGTCAGGGTGATCAACAGACTGGGGTAGATCGCGAGCAAGTAGGTCGTGCGACGGCGATCACCGGTCAGGCGGGTGTTGTTCTCGTGCGCAAGTGCGATCTTCAAGGTGTCATCCTTGAGGATCGTGTGGTAATTGAACGCACTCAACCCCGGCGGACAGACCATCTCCTCGAGTTTGGACAAGCCGCCTATGGTGCCGGCATGGCACACCGGCAGGTGGTAGCTCTCCATGAAGTTCTCGGCCAGGACTTTCCAGTTGGTGTCCCAGACATGGGTCTCGTAGAAGGTCTCGACGTACGCGCCCATGTCGTAGTCGCCCACGAGCGAATCGACCTCCGCCAGCGCTTCATGGACGGGTGCAGCATCGGCGTTCAGAGTCACCATGATCCAACCCTGCCAGGTCTCACACCGCACAGTTGGCAGTTGCATGCCCGTTTTGCAAAACGATTCGTTCTGCCCCATCGCCGGCGCCCCAACCAGGTTGCCCTGGAGATCGTAGGTCCAAGCGTGGTACGGACAGGTAATGCGGCGGGTATTGCCACGACCGTGCAGCAGTGTCGACATGCGGTGCAAACACACGTTCGAGTGCGCCCTCAGTTCGCCGCCCCGGTCTCGCACCACCATGATCGGCTGGCCTGCCAACTCGAGCGTAGTGTAGTCGCCCGGCTCGGGCAGTGAGCTCGCCCGCCCGGCACAGAACCAGTCGTGTTTGAACACGTGCTCGAGCTCGGCAGCGAGGAACGCGTCAGAGGTGTATACCGAGGGCGGCATCGCTGTTGCGGCAGTGAACGGCTTGGCGACATTCGCAGCCAGTTCGGCAAAGGGATCGGATTCAGTCGCGTGCATGCTCTCTCTCGTTTCTCGTCGGGTCGCACTGGCAGATCGGCCGGGGCCCACAATGGCGAACCCGTCCGCGACCTCATCCAATTGTCGTTCACGCATCTCATGGCGACAACAAGGGCTTGTCGACCCGCTGCTTAGGCGCCAACAAAGTGACCAAGCGGCTAAGATTACACTCGACACCTCGATCGGAGCACACGCTGTGAGCCTCACCTTGCGCCGCAAAGCCACCACGCTGGCAATAGCTGCTGTGGGGGCCGCAGCGGCGCTGGCTGCGGGCCTGCCGCTCCCCTTGTTGCTCGGCCCCCTGCTCGCCTGTTTGTTGGCAGCCTTGCTCGGCGCACAGCTCGGCGGGACACCGGTCGCGTCCGCAACCTTGCGCACTGTCCTGGGTGTCGCGGTCGGTGCGAGCATCACGCCGGCACTACTCCACCGGGCGATAGACTACGGTCCGGCAATCGCGCTCGTGATCCTGTTGACGGCAGCAATAGCGGCCCTGGGCATCCCCTGGTTTCGCTCAAAAGGTTTCGATCGGCCCACGGCTTTCTACGCTGCCATGCCTGGCGGGCTTCAGGACATGTTGCTGTTCGGCATGGAAGCGGGTGCCAACCCGCGTGCGCTGTCGCTGGCCCATGCGACACGCCTGACCGTGGTCGTCACAACCTTGCCTTTTCTGATGACATTCGTCCTGGGCATGCCACTTGATCAACCGCCCGGTCAGCCGGTTGCGGAGTTCGAACTCAGTGAGCTTTTTCTGCTGACGGCGTGTGCGCTCGGTGGGTGGCAACTGGGCCGTTGGCTGCGCCTGCCGGGCGCCTCAATCCTGGGTCCGATGCTGCTGACGGCGGTGTTGTCTCTGCTGGGTTTCATCCACCAACGGCCCCCGAGCGAGGCGATTCTGGCCGCACAGTTCTTCATTGGTGTGGGTGTCGGGGTGCACTACGTCGGTATCACGGCGCACGAGCTCAGACACGTCGTGGTGACGTCTCTCGGCTTTTGTGTCGTTGCCGCTGCGCTCACCGCCGTCACGTTGTTTCTGGCGTTGCACTGGGGCGTTGCTGTCATGCCGGATGCACTGCTCGCGTTTTCGCCGGGCGGTCAAGCAGAGATGACCGTGCTCGCCATTGTTGCCGGTGCGGAGCTGAGTTTCGTCGTCACCCTACACCTCTCCCGCATTGTGTTGGTCATACTCGGCGCACCGCTGCTGCACCGCTGGCTCTACAAGTAGCGTCAAGCCCGCGCCGTAGCTGCCGAGTCGATTTTTCTGTCGTGCGGTGATTCAGCTCTGCGTTCGAAGCGCAAAAAAAGGCGCCCCGATGGGGCGCCCGTGCGTGCTGTGAAAGCAACGCCGCGTGCTACTTGGCGAGTGCCTTGCGGTAGCCGGCTACTTTCTTGGCGAGCGCCTTGTCGCGGTCCATCCGATCGCGGAAGTTGCGCAGATTGCGGCTCATGGTGGTGAGATCGCGACCGAATCGGTTTGACACGTCCGTCAATGAGGCGGACTCGAGCTCAACCGCGAGGTAGCTGATGATCTGGCGCACGAGACTCTCGGCCCGGGCACGGCTCGGGTTCGCCAGCGCGGCCTCTTTGAGTCCTTCGGCCTTGAGCACGTGCTTGACGAGCTTGTCGAGGCTGACAGGTTTGGCCTTCTTCGCCGGTGCCTTGCGAACCTGGCGTTGGAAGGCCTTGTCGCCGAGGACCGCACCGTCGTTGCCACGCTCCAGATCGTCGCGCACACCTTCACCGGCACCTTTACCAAAAAAGTCTGCGTAACGTTTGATGGCAGTGGGTTCGCGCTTGGCGAAGGTGTCGTAGACATCACCGCGGGTCAGCCAATCGCACTTTGCGCTGCCAAGGTAGGCTTTGTGGCTGGACCATTTGAAGCTGTCGGCCTTGCGCGAAGCACCTGTGCGCGCAGGCGCGTGGTGGATGTAACGAACGAGATCGGGCAAGTAGTTTTTCGCGTCGACCAGAATCGCCTTGTAGCGACCGTGGAATAGCTGTCCCTGGCTGTTCTGCGCGTTGTTGTAGTAACGCGTGTAACGGAAAGACAGGTTTTGCATGATCTTGGACAGGCTGGTCTTGTCGACCTGGATGGCGAGATGCAACCGGTCTGGCAGGAAGCAGTACGCGTGTACTTTGTGACCGAAGCGCTGGACACCCTCTGCGACGAGCGACTCGAGGTATTTGCGGTCCGCGTCGGCACCGAAAATCTTCTTGCCGTTATCGCCTTGGAGCATCACGTGGTACAACGCGCCCGGCACGTGGATTCTGGGTTTTCTGGCCATGGAGGAAGCCTCTGGATACGAGTGAGAATTGGGTGTGGTCGGTCAGGAGTGGGCTGGACTGTGCAAGCTGCAAGGTTCCACACCTCGCTTTCGCAAATCCGACCAGCAAACGGGATCAAGGTTCCCAACTCTGACAGAAAAGACCGAAGTCCAAGGATACTATACTGTCCCCCATACGACCAGAAATATTCCAGAGCTGCAATATTCCAATATTGGGTTAATCAGGCACTATCCTGCAGCATTTCGCTGACTGGCCGGACTTGTCTTGCCACCGCCTCAATTCGGTTCGAACAGACTGCGTTCGCGCACACTCAGTTCGCGCCATTCACCGGGGGCGATTCGACCGTCGAGTGCAAGCTCCCCTATCGATTCTCGGTGCAGCTCGGTGACTCGATTGCCAACCGCTGCCAGCATCCGGCGCACGACGTGATAGCGTCCTTCTCGAATGCCGATTCGCAAAATACGCGTATCCACGCATTCCAGACTGTGCGCAACAGCAGGCCTGGTCTCGTTGCGCAAGCTGACTCCGCCCAGCAATTCTTCGATAGCAGTATCCACAAGCGGTTCCGCCAAGGTTGCCCGATAGACTTTCACCAGGTGACCCGGACGACTGACCCGGTGGTTCCACTCGCCGTCGTTCGTGACCAACAGCAACCCTGTGGTATCGACGTCGAGCCGACCGACGCATTGAAGGGGTTTGCGCGGCGACACCGGCATCCCGGCCAGCACACTTCTGGGGTCTGCATGCAGTGCAGTGCACACCGTCCCGACGGCCTTGTTTACCATGATGTAACGCGGCCCTTGCATTTCCACCAGGTTGCCATCGATATCAACCACGCTGTGCTCGGCAATCTGACAGGCGGCATTGCGAACCCGCTCACCATCAACCGACACTCGACCGGCCCGAAGCCAAGCTTTCACTTCCTTGCGACTGCCACCCGTTGCGTCACTGAGAAAACGGTCGATCCGGATCAATCGATCACCACCTGCCCGGCTGGTCCGCTCAGGTGGGCAACCAGGGAGTGTGCGCCTGGTGAAACGCAGACCGGCTCCCGACCCGCGTCGTCGGCCAGCAGCCGCCGCAACGGCTCGACGTTGGGCGTGTGCAGGCTGAGTTCGGTCAAAGCCAAACCCGACTCGGGCAACGCATCAGTCGGATGCGGCGGCTGCCACCAGATGATGTAGGGCATCACGCCACCGTCACACAGTCCCCCATCCGATTGAACGGCAAGCCGCCACTGAAAATCGCCGCGACGCACCGAGACGGGGGCTGCCAGGCCCGGCACACCGGCGATCACGGAATCATCCGGTAGGTCGTTCGGCGCCAGGGCGACCCAGCTCAACAAGCGTGGGCCCGATGCCAGGCGATCCCGGACCGACTGTTCCCCAAGGCCGAACAAGGGTGTGCGATCACACTCGGCCCCGGGCTGCAGAGCAATCAGCTCGAGGTAGCGGTTGGCATCGAGTCGCCACAGCCGGTTGTGCGTCCCGTAGCCAACGTGTTCGCCACCGCCGCCTGCAGGCACCTGTAGTCGGGCCTCCAGCCAATCGGTGCCGCTTTGCAGGTCGGCGCATCCCACCACGATGTGATCAAGCCGCATCACCGCTCCAAAAGCGCGCGTAGGTGAGCACTGGCTGAGTGTCCGAGGGCATCCAGGTTGTACCCCCCTTCCAGCATCGACACCATTCGCCCGCCAGCGTGTGCATCGGCGACAGTGAGCAACTCACGGGTGATCCAGTGGAAGTCGTCTTCAACCAGATTGAGCGACGCGAGCGGGTCATCGCGGTGCGCGTCGAAACCCGCAGAGACAATGACCAATTGCGGTTTCTGTTCATTGAGCACGGGCAACCACTGCTGCACTACCGACTCACGGAATTCACGGCCACCGCTCGCACCCGGCAACGGGGTGTTGACTCGCTGGCCTTCGAGGTTCTCCCGGTAGTAGCCCGGGTAGTGTGGATACTGGAAGCTCGAACAGAAGAGAATGCGCGGGTCGTGTTCGACAAGGTCCTCGGTGCCATTGCCGTGGTGCACATCGAAATCGACGATCGCCACACGCTCGAGCCCGTGCTCATCGAGTGCCCGTTTGGCCGCTATGGCAACCGATCCAAAGAGGCAGAAGCCCATCGCCTTTTCGCGTTCGGCGTGATGGCCAGGCGGCCGCACAGCGCAGAATGCCGCATCAAACTCGCCTGCCATGACACCGTCGACCGCGCCCACCGCCGCACCGGCAGCCCGCCGCGCGGCGGTCAGCGAATGCGGATTGATCGTCGTGTCCGGGTCGAGAGACACGCGTCCCTGCTCCGGCGACACCACATTGACATGCGCCACGTATTGCGCCGGGTGGACACGTTCGATATCGCGGTCGTTCGCCAGATCCGGCGAGCGTAGATCAAGCTTTTCATAGTGGCCATCGCGTTTGAGGGCATCGAGCACGGCTGCGAGGCGCGCCGGTTGTTCGGGATGGCCACCACCCTGATCGTGGTGCACACAGTCTTCATGATAGAACAGGGCTGTCGTCATGCCGGCTCCCCAGCGGCAGCAACCATCCGCGCCACCATGGCTCGTAAGCCGTTGCCGCGCGTCGGGCTCAAATGGCTGACCAGGTCGAGTGAGTCGAACCAGGCCTCGATGTCGAAATCGCGAATGGCCTGCGGTGTCTGGCCATTGAACGCACTGAGCACAATCGCCGCCAATCCCCGAACGATATGCGCGTCGGAGTCGATCAGGTACCACACGTGTTCACCGTCGTTGCGGTGTGCCAGCCAGACCTGGCTCTGACACCCGTGAACGATTCGATCGTCAGTGCGTTCCGTCTCGGGCAGGGGTTGCAGTTTCTGGCCGAGTTCGATCACGTAGCGATAGCGGTCTTCCCAGTCATCGAGAAATCCGAGGGTATCGGCTATTTCGTCACGCGTGATATCGCGTCCGAAGGGCTGCTCGGCAAAAGCGTCTGCATCCAGAGCGGTCATGGCGTTTCCTTCAGTGTGTATTCGGTGTCAGGCGGCGTAGCGATGCGCCAGCATGCGCACCTTGCCGATCATGGCCAGCAACCCGTTTCGGCGTTCACTTGCCAGGTAGTTATCAAGCTGCAGTGACTGCAAAAAAGCCTTCGCATCAAACGCCTGCACAGCCTCGGGAGACTGTCCATTGTATCCGCACAGGATGCATGCGAGCAGGCCCTTGACGACACGCGCATCGGAATCGCAATTGACGTAGAGCCGATCGGATTGAGCCTCGTAGGCGTGCACCACCCAGACACTGGCCTGGCAGCCGTGCAGACGGTTAGTGTCAGTGCGTTCGGCCGACGGCAGGGCTGGCAGGTCATCGCCGAGCAGCATGAGCGCGCGCGCCGTCGTCTCCCAATCGCTGCTTTCCGCCAGCCGGTTGCGCACCGCCTCCGGGCGGATCGTTGTGCCGACAGGGTTGTCGACAAGCCAGGCCGGTAGGGTGTCCATGGAACCAGAACCTTTTGTTCCGAGCAGTCTGACGCAAGCCTGCACGCGTCAGCGTGGCATTCCGATCAGTAGAACAGTCCGAGTTCGAGCTTGGCCGCGTCGGACATCATATCGTGCGACCAGGGGGGATCGAACACGAGCTCGACGGTCACATCGGAGACATTCGGCACCTTGAGCAGTCGCAATCGGCTCTCTTCAATCAACACCGGCCCCATGCCACAACCGGGTGCGGTCAGGGTCATGGCCATGTGAACCCGGTTGCCATCGTCGAGCGCTTCCACGTCGACCATGTAGATCAGACCGAGCTCAACAATGCTGACCGGAATTTCGGGGTCGTAGATTGTGCCAAGCGTACGCCAGAGATCGTCCGTGTTGACGGAACCGTCAGCTGGTGTCTCGTACTCGATGACATCGGGCTCCAACCCCAATGCGTCGGCGTTACTGCCGTCGACCCTGAGCATGTTGCCGTTCACGATCAACGTGAACGCGCCGCCGAGCGATTGCACGAGGTGTACGTAGGAGCCTTCAGCCAGACGCACTTCCGTGCCGTGCGGCACGAGCAACGCATCGACGTCGCGACTGAGGGTGATGAGCTCTGCGTTGTTGCCGTACATCAGACTGAAAAACTCTCTCCGCACCCGCAGGTATCCTGCGCGTGGGGGTTGTTGAACCGCATGACTCGGGAGATCCCATCCTGCACATAGTCGATGGTGGTGCCACCAACCAGTTTCAGACTCTCGCTGTCCACGAACACCCGAACGTCATCGCTTTCGAACACCGTATCGTCATCCGCTGCGTGCTCGACGAAATCCAAATGGTACATGAAGCCCGAGCACCCGCTCTTGCGGGTGCCAAGGCGAATGCCGACAGCGCCATGGTGCTGTGCTATCTGGTCGCGAACATGCGCGACGGCCGCCTCGGTCAACCGAACGGGTTCGGGTTGATCATTGGCGGGACTCCAGGACTCGACTGTCATTTCATGGTCCTCAGAGAAAGGTTTTAACTTTCTCAATGCCGGTGAAAAGAGCATCCACGTCTTCACGCGTGTTGTATACCGCAAACGATGCACGCACAGTGCCGGGCACGCCGAAGCGGTCCATCAGCGGTTGTGCACAGTGGTGGCCCGTGCGCACCGCGATGCCCTGCCGGTCGAGCAAGGTGCCAACATCAGCCGGGTGCCCGCCGTCGAGCAGGAACGACACTGCGCCGCAGCGCTCAGGGGCATCGCCAATCAGACGCAATCCCGGGCACTGGCGCGCACGTGCCACGCAGTAGTCGAGCACATCCTGCTCGTGTGCCGCCGCCGCAGCGCCATCGAGGCTCTCGATGAAATCGAGCGCGGCACCAAGCGCAATCACGCCGCTGATATCGGGTGTGCCGGCTTCAAAGCGAAACGGCGGTGCGTTGTAGGTGGTTTTCTCGAAACTCACGCGCTCGATCATCTCGCCTCCGCCCTGCCAGGGCGGCATGGCGTCGAGCAGCGAGTAGCGACCCCACAATGCACCCAAACCGGTCGGACCAAACAGCTTGTGCGACGACAGCACATAAAAGTCGGCGCCGAGCGCCTGAACATCAACCGGGATGTGCGCAACGGCCTGCGCGCCGTCAATCAAGGTGGTTGCACCGACCTCTTTCGCGAGTCGCACGATCTCGCCAACGGGGTTGACGGTGCCCAGCGCATTTGAGACATGCGAGACGGCGACCAGTTTGACCGAGCTGCTCAATAGGGCCCGATAACCCTCGAGATCCATTTCACCTCGATCGGTCACCGGGATGATACTGAGCTCCGCGCCAGCCGATTCGCACAGCATCTGCCACGGGACAATATTCGCGTGGTGTTCGAGGGCACTGATGATAACGCGATCACCTGCGCGAACGTGTTGGCGGCCCCAGGTTTGCGCAACGAGGTTGATGCTCTCTGTGGTGCCGCGCGTCCAGACAACTTCTTCTTTGCGCGTGGCATTGAGAAAGGCTGCCAAGCGTTCCCGAGTCGCCTCGAAGTCCCGCGTTGCGAGGTCGGCGAGATAGTGCGCACCGCGGTGCACATTGCTGTTTTTCGCACGGTAGTAGAGATCCAATGCGTCCAACACACGTTGTGGCTTTTGGGTGGTCGCCGCGTTGTCGAGATACACAAGCGGGTGGCCATGCGCCTCGGTCCCGAGAATCGGGAACTGGGCGCGTATGGCGTCTACGTCGAAAGTTGTCCCGTTTTTGTGCGCAGCGACCATGGCGCCTTCAGCCTTTTTCGAGGTCGTTGAAGAACGCATCGACACGGGGTGTTACCAGACCTGCGATAGCTTGATCAGGCATGGCAAGCAGCACCTCGTTGATGAACCCGTACGACAAAAGCGATTGCGCCGCTTCGAGAGGCGTACCGCGCGAACGCAGGTAGAACAGCGCTTCCGGATCGAGCTGGCCGACAGTGGCCCCATGGGCACACTTGACGTCGTCGGCGTAGATTTCCAGTTCCGGCTTGGTGTTGATTTCCGCCGTTCGCGACAGCAACAGGTTGCGGTTGGACAGCTCCGCGTTGGTTTTCTGCGCATCCTGGTGGATGTGGATGCGGCCGTTGAACACCGCTTTGCCCTGCTCGGCGGCCATGCCGCGAAACACTTCCTTGCTGTCGCAGTGCGGTAACGCATGGTCGACGGCCAGGTGGATATCGGTGTGTTCCTGACCACGGCACATATACAAGCCGTACAGCTCGCTTTCGCAATGTTGGCCTTGCAGGTCCAAGCCGAAATCGAGGCGATTGAAGTCACCGCCGAGCACAGCGAGGTACGCGTAATACCGGCTATCGCGTTCCTGTCGTGTGGCGACCCGACCAATGTGGCGCCCACCGGACTGACTCAACGCAAACCGGTAATGGTGGACGGTGCTGTTTGCACCAATATGCAACTCCGATACGGGCAGGTCGAAGCTCGCAACGCCCTCAGCGCAGAGGTGGTGCTCGGCGATAGTCAATTGCGCATTCTCACCCACGCTCACCCACACACGGGGCGCAGCCGTACCGGCCGCGGTGCGCAGGTTGAGGATGTGCAGCGATTCCGCCGGTGATTCACCCGACCCGACTTCGACGAGTACACCGTCCTGGTTGAGCGCTTCGTTGAGCAGCACGAAAGCCTGCCCGTCCGCACGCGCTTGCGTTCCGAGAGACTGCGCCAAAGACGCGTGTTGTTCCGCGCTGGCTTCGCTGAAGGAGGTCGCGTTAAGGCCAGAAGGCAAGCGCGAGAGTTCAGCGCAGTATTGACCATCAACCAGCGTCACAGTGGGCGCTTCCAGAGCGAGGGTATCGGCCGCTAGCTCACGCGCAACCGCCAAGTCACTCGCCGAGGTCAACTGCACTGCCTCGCCGTACACTTTGGAGAGGTCGTTGTATTTCCACCCCTCGACCTTGCGATCGGGCAACGCGAGCGCCGAAAACGCATCGCGAGACTGGGTGCGCCGGGCCGCAAGCCACGGCGCGTCCGACGCGCCCTCGGCTGCAGCCAATGCGGTGGACTTGAACGCGTCTTGCATATCAGGCCACTTCCTGTTCGATCCAGCCGTAGCCGTTCTTCTCAAGCTCGAGTGCCAGCTCACTGCCACCGGATTTGATGATCTTGCCGTCCGACAGGACATGAACGAAGTCGGGCACGATGTAATCGAGCAGCCGCTGGTAGTGCGTGATCACCACAAAACCGCGATCGTCGCTTCGCATCGAATTGACGCCATCAGCCACGACTTGAAGCGCGTCGATATCAAGACCGGAGTCGGTCTCGTCGAGCACGCACAATTTCGGCTGCAACATGATCATCTGCAGGATTTCGTTGCGCTTTCGCTCACCACCGGAGAAACCCTCGTTCACGCCGCGCTTGAGAAAGTCCGGGTTGAGATTGACCTGGGCACAGGCTTCGCGGGCCGCCTTGAGAAACGCCGGCGTGTTCGGTGCTTCGACACCGCGGTTCTCGCAGTTAGCCTCGACTGCCGCTTTGAGGAATTCCATGTTCGACACACCGGGCAGCTCAACCGGGTACTGAAATGCGAGAAACAAACCGGCGTAAGCCCGCTCCTCAGGCTCGAGTTCGAGCAGATTGACACCGTCCAGCGTGACCGATCCGCCGGTGGCTTCGTAGCCGGGCCGGCCACCCATGACGTTGGAGAGGGTACTCTTGCCAGCGCCGTTGGGGCCCATGATTGCGTGCACTTCACCCGCACCCACTGAGAGGTTCAGGCCTTTGAGAATCGCTTTTTCGTCTACAGATGCCTGCAGGTTTTCAATGCTGAGCATGTTTGAATCTCGAATAATGTGAAGGGTTAACCGACCGAGCCTTCAAGGCTGATCTCGAGCAGTTTGCCGGCCTCGACCGCAAACTCCATGGGCAGCTCCCTGAACACTTCCTTGCAGAACCCATTGACGATCATGGAGACCGCTTTCTCGGGATCAAGTCCGCGCTGCTGACAGAGAAACAGCTGATCATCGCTGACCTTCGAGGTGCTCGCCTCGTGCTCGATAACCGCGCTGTTATTGCGGCTTTCGATGTACGGAAAGGTGTGGGCACCACAGGTGTCGCCGATCAAAAGCGAATCACACTGCGTGAAGTTGCGAGCGCCTTCTGCAGTTGGGGCCACGCGCACCAGACCGCGATAACAGTTTTCACTCCGGGCCGCCGAGATGCCTTTGGAGATGATCGTCGAGCGGGTGTTCTTGCCCATGTGGATCATCTTGGTGCCGGTGTCGGCTTGCTGGCGTCCGCGGGTGAGTGCCACGGAGTAGAACTCGCCGATGCTGTTGTCACCGCGCAACACCACACTGGGGTATTTCCAGGTGATAGCCGAGCCGGTTTCAACCTGGGTCCACGAGATGTGGGAGTTGCGCCCCTTGCAGAGTCCACGCTTGGTGACAAAGTTGTAGACCCCACCGCGGCCCTCTTCGTCTCCCATGTACCAGTTCTGCACAGTAGAGTACTTGATCTTTGCGTCGTCGAGTGCAATGAGTTCCACCACCGCTGCGTGCAACTGGTTCTCGTCGCGCATCGGTGCTGTGCAGCCTTCGAGATAGGACACGCTCGCGCCCTCTTCGGCGATGATCAGCGTGCGCTCGAACTGTCCGGTGTTCATCGCGTTGATGCGGAAATAGGTCGAAAGCTCCATCGGGCAAGTGACGCCCTTGGGGATGAAGACGAAGGACCCGTCCGAAAAAACCGCCGAGTTGAGGCAGGCATAGAAGTTGTCGCTGATCGGGACGACGGTTCCGAGGTATTTCTTGACCAGTTCCGGGTGGTCTTTGACCGCCTCGGAAATCGGGCAGAAGATGACACCCGCTTCGGCGAGTTTGTCCTTGAACGTCGTGTGGATCGAAACGCTGTCGAACACCACGTCAACGGCAACCACGCCGGCCAGGCGCTTCTGCTCGTGCAGGGGAATCCCGAGCTTCTCGTAGGTCCGCAGGATTTCCGGATCGACCTCATCGAGCGACTTGGGGCCGTCGCCCTGTCCCTTGGGTGCCGAGTAATACGACAAAGCCTGGAAATCGATCTTCTGGTAGCTGACATGCGCCCACTCGGGTTCGGTCAGCGTTTTCCATTTTGCGAAGGCCTTCAGCCGCCACTCCAGCAGCCATTCAGGCTCGTTCTTGCGAGCGGAAATGGCGCGAACGGTGTCCTCGTCCAGACCCGGCGGCAAGGAATCATTTTCGACATCGGTGACAAAGCCAGCCTCGTAATCGCTGGCCAGCCGTTCATTGATGCGTTCGACGCTTTCAGACATGGTGAATCCTGTAGACCGACCCGCCGCAGGCGGCCCTCGCGGGCAGGATGTACCCGGCGCGACGGCCGTCTCCGCTCGGGTGCAGAGGGAGGAAGATCGACTTGGAATAATAACAGACTAAATTAGTCGGGAATTAGTTTTAACGCAGTGGGCGCGCACCCGATCGGGCCCGAACTAAAGTGCGGATTTCGCCCTGAACTCGGCATTCTGTTGCCAAAATCGGCTCAGAAGCCGAATCGCTGTGTGTAGCGCTGCGTGAAAGGCCGCATCGGGCCCCAGAGGAAGGGCAGAACAGCGCATACCAAGCCGACGCCGATCACTGCACACCACCCGAGCAGAATCAACCAGCCACCGGTAGGCGCTTGGAGAACATCTCGAACAACCAGGTAGAGCGCAATGAGCACAGCGGGGTACCACAGGGTCTTCAACGCGATGATTGCCGGGTGTTGTGCGAGTGCAAACTGCCGTGCAACCAGACAGAATCCGACCGGCAACGATACCAGCAGCATGAACGCCGCCGCGCCGGCGAAAATACCGACAACACCAAACTTCAGCCCCCCGAAGACAGCCAGAGCCAGCACACCACACCCTTCGAACAAACAGAGCTGACCACGCAGTCGCATGTCACCCCGGATGTACAGCAGGTTTTGCAATGCAGCGTTCATCATCCAGACCGCGAGCATGGCACACAGCGCGAGGTTGGCGTCTGCACCGGCCCAGTAGGCCGAACCAACCCAAACGGCGACAAACGCCTCGTTGGTCACCCCTCCAGCCACAAACGCAATGCAGGACATGCATGCCGTCAGTTTCAGGTAAGTGCTGACCGTTGGCCACAGGTCATCGCCGAGCTCGCCCGCATGGTACTTGGCAGCAAGCGTCGGTCGTACGATGAAACCGATCCAATTAAGCAGTTGGATCACGAGGTAGGGCATTACGAACAGAATCGCGACGGCATTGGCCGTTTCGAGACCCATACCCGGCAACAGACTCGCAATCATGCGGAAGCTCTGCAACACCATGGCGCCGCCCAGCGTCGCGGCCAACATCCAGCCGCTCATGCCCAGGATGTCTTTCATCACGGACAGACGTGGCAGCAGCGGAGGGCGCGGCATGCTGAAGCCAAGCTGCGCTGCAAAGTGCCGGCGCAAGAAATAGAACACCGCGGCACCAATGATCGCGGCGACGCCCAGTCCACCCAACCGATAGCCGACCAGAACCAACAGAATGGATGTCACGGCAGTCGTCAACTGCATCGCCATGAAGCACAGTTGATGATTGCGATGCCGCTGCAGGCCTGCCAGCAGCGACGAGTGATGCGCACCGAGCAGAGTCACGGCAATCACAACGCCGTAAGCAAGTGTAAAAAGGACAGCGCTCTGCGCCTCCTCAGGTGTGAGTTCGTCGGTCAGTGCATCGAGGTGAAAGGCGATCCAGGCCGCAGCGGCAAAGGTCAGGATCGCTATACCAGTTTGTAACCATCGGCCAGCGGCTAGCCGCTCATTGACCGTGGGATCGTCTGCGGGAGCCTTCCCGTCCCGCACATCCTTTTCGACAATCGCCTGCATGGATTGAGCGGTGCCGGGATTGGCAACCTGCAAATAGCCAACGAGTTCGAGCACAGCTGCCCGCAGGCCCATGAGTTGAGGACCCAACACCCCGAGGAAAAAGGGGATGGTCAGTAATCGAACGGCGCCATCAAGCACAAACTGCAAGTACCCGAATAACACGCCATCGATGACACGCCGCTGACTCGAAGCGCTCACAAGAATCTATCCGTCGGTTGTTGGCGAAAGAACACTACCGAACAGAGTGTAATGCCCGGCTACGGGAACGCCGTGTTAATTCACCAGCGCCACTGACGGACCTGCGCTCGCCAATCGACAGCCGAAAAACCGACGCCCTACACCGTCGCGGATCGGCCAGCTGGCGAAAGTCTGAATGGATCAGTTCGCTTGTGACAAGTCTTCAGAACGTCGAAACGGCAGCACATCCGCATCGAACTGCTTCGGCGTCAGAGAAGCCAGTTCCTCCTCACTGAGCGCTTCGGGGCGCACCGCCGCATTCAATTGCACCCGCAGCGCATCAAAGGATTGCCACATGCGGCCACTCGCATCGAGACAGGAGGCCAAGGGCGATGCCGCGGTCTGGCGGGCGGCGTCAAGTTCGAACACCAAACCCCTGAGTCGACGGTGCATGGCCGGCGGGGCGCATTGCACACATTGCTCGAGCAACTGCGCACGGAGCACTTCGAATTGTTCAGGATCGGTGCTCGCCAGCTCGGCAAGTTCATCGAAGTCCGGCATTTGAACCGGCAGGGTCGCCTCGGAATCGGTCACGGTCAGTTCTCCAGTGGGCGATGGGGCATCGCCTTTGACAACCGAGTGTCTTGATATTGAATCACTCGGACAACCGCTGAACCAACGTTGTGTGACACATCGCACACAAAGAACAGAAATGCGAATCCTGTCGAGCACAACCGCAGTACGACAGCACCTCATCGCAGCGCAGACACCGGTACAGAATCGCCATCGAGCGCCGATAGCAACACTGCCCGGAGCACGTGTCCAGCGCCGTGGCGGTGACCACCGTTTCCCGCCCAGACGCAGTCCCCTCACAGGCACCTACAGTACATGTGTATGCAAACGTAGAATAACCGTATCCAGTAATATTCCTGCAACAGCAGTCTGGAAAGATTCTGCCAAACTTGGTTGCAGGTCAGCCGCGACAAACCCTGACTCATGCCGAACACAGCACAAGCATTAAACGCTTCAGACCATTCACCCGCGCAAGCAGCACTCCAAGAGCGACAACCCGAAGTGTACCGCCCGTTTACGATCTTCATCCCGGCCTACAACGCCGCTAAAACATTGCCTGCCGTACTTGAACGCATTCCTTCGGAGCTTTGGAACGATTGTGTCGCGTGTTTCGTGATCAGCAAAGCGAGTCAGGACAACACCTTGGAGGTCGCCGAATCCCTGAAAGCGACTTACCCCAAGCTCGAGTGGGTCGGAGGCGACACCAACCTCGGCTACGGTGACTCCGTTCGAACCGGTCTGACCGCCTGCCTGGGCGTCGAGTCCGAGACAATCGTGTGCCTGCACGGCGACG
>CALDHJ010000371.1 GCA_937941555.1 uncultured Granulosicoccaceae bacterium
GTTCCACGAAAACGCGAACCCGGTCGCGCCTTGTATTTTGGCAAAGGCCGCGGTGTAGTAGGACGTGTTCTCCTGCACAAACTCCGCAACCGACGCGTCCAGCGAACGCGGCCCTGCTTCCAACCCGGTATCGGTGCTCATGCCTTGCCCCCCTGGATGCCTTTCAACAGCGTGGCGCGGTTGATCACCCCGACATCGTTGTTTTCATCGTCGGTGACAACGATCGGCTGTTCGGTTGTAACGGAGATATCGATCAACTGGTCGAGGTCGGTGCCGTGGTGCACGCGCGGCCCCTCGGCCAGGTTCTCGGTGGGGCGCGGTTGGTAGTCGGCGATCGGCTCCATGATGGAGTGGGCAAACACCAGCTTGAGGCGCGAGATGCCCTCGACGAAATCCTTGACGTATTGGTCTGCCGGTTGGGTGACGATCTCCTCCGGCGTGCCGATCTGCACGATGCGCCCGTCTTTCATGATGGCGATACGGTGGCCGATTCGGATGGCCTCGTCGAGATCGTGGGTGATGAAGACGGTGGTCTTGTTCATCTCGGCCGAGAGCGCCATGAACTGGTCCTGGAGCTGCCGGCGAATCAGCGGGTCGAGCGCCGAGAAGGGCTCGTCCATCAACAACACTTCGGGGTCGGAGGCGAGCGCGCGCGCAAGCCCGACCCGTTGTTGCATGCCGCCCGAGAGTTCGCTCGGGAAGCGGTCTTCGTAGCCGTCGAGGTTGACGCGCGACAGACACGCCTGCGACACCTCCCAGCGACGGGATTTGGGTTCGCCGCGCACTTGCAGCGGAAAGGCGACGTTGTCGCGCACGGTGCGGTGCGGCAGCAGCGCCATGTGTTGAAACACCATGCCGATGTGTCGGGCGCGCAGCTCGCGCAGTTCGCTCGGCCCCATGCCGAGCACGTCGCGCCCGAGCATGGTGATCTTGCCGGCCGTGGGTTCGATCAGCCGGTTGAGGTGGCGCACCATGGTCGACTTACCGGAGCCCGAAAGGCCCATCACGCAAAAGATCTCGCCGCGCTCGACCGTGAAGGAGCAATCGGCGATCCCGACCACGCACCCGAATTCTTCAAGCACCTCGGGTTTACCGAGGCCGCGAGACTCGATGGCGTCGAGAGCCTCGTCCGCGCGCGCGCCAAAGATTTTCCAAACATTTTCCAAAACGATGACTTCATCGCTCATATGAAACCACCGTGCTGTGGGCTGACCGCGTAAGAATGGCCTCGGCCACCTGCCCGAGCGTGACGCTCAGACAGGCAACCGAGTACTGCAAAAGACTGAAAACAGTCTTATTGCAACCAGCTGTCCACCAGGTCGGCGTTCTCTTCAACCCACTTGGCTGCGAACTCGGCCGGGTCCTGCTTATCAACCACCAACGCGTAGGTCATGGTGGAGACCACATCGGTGTCGAGTGACACGTTGGCCAGCATGGCAGCCGCTTCGGGCTGATCCGTCTCTAGGGAGGCGGCGTAGTGGATGTGCAGGTAGGCCGTGCTCCAGGCCATGCCCGCAGACGACTTCTCCAACCACTCCGGATCGTCGGTCGGCTGGATCATGGTCCACTGCGAGGCATCGTGCGCCGGCTCTTTCAGGATCACGAGCTCGTGCAGCGCGAACATGTGGTGCGGCGTGTAACAGAAGAACACGATGTTCTCGTTCTGTGCCACGGCCGCGTCCACTTCCGCGAGCGCCAGGGTCTCGTCCATTTCCTTGAGGGACATGGTTGCATCGTAGCCGTAGGACTTCGCGCGCACCTTCTCGACGTTGGTCGATGCCCAGCCGGCCGCGCCGATCCAGATCTCGCCCATGCCGTCACCGTCGGTGTCGAAATTCTTCGCCATCTCCGGGTCGCTCAGGTCGCTGAGGTTCTCGATGCCGGTGCGCTCAGCGGTGCCCGCAGTGACACACATGGCCTGATCACCGGCGACGCCGTTCGGGTTCATCATCACGGTTTTCTTTTCCTGAACGTATTGGTTGTTCAGGTTGGTTTGGTTCGGCAGCCACACTTCGGGGTGCACGTGCATGGAACCGGAATCCATGGCTTCGAAGACAACCGGGTTGGTGCCGTTCTGCAGCTCGACCTCGAGACCGAGGTTGTTCTCCATGGCGACTTTCAGCACGTGGGCCGTTGCCAGCACAGACGGCCAGTTCGGCACACCGATCACCACATCAGCGGCTGTCGCGGCCGTACCGAAACCCGACAGGGCCACCGCGCAACTCGCGGCAAGCAGGTTCTTGGAACGCATTGCAATCTCCTTTTGGGGTGTTGTTATAACGCGCCCGGCGGCGCTGGAAATCGCACCGTGGTCGCACGCGCCTGCGCCCACCGTACTAACTCACAAATCGAAATGCCAGCGCGCACCAAGTCGATACACAGGCCGGAAATCCCTTACCCGACGCGTCAACGGCTTGTCGCCCCACGCCCGAAGATGACGCGCGCGTGCACCGCCGTGGCCGCCGCACCGCAACATGGAAGCGGCCTATCGAAGCCCGTCTGTCAGAGCCGAATTCGCGCACCCGGCCGCGTGCAGCGCATCATTCCGCATCGCCAGCACCCCGCACCCTGTCCGCAATGAAATCCGCAATCGCCGCAGACGTTTCAGATTCGCGACAATCGTAGAGGTGCAACAAGTGCGAGAGTGCGTTCTCGCAGCCGTAGGGCACAAAGCGCACAGAGTCGGGATAGGCCTCCGCCAGGAAGGCCAGCTCCTCGGGCCGGTTGTAGGGATCGCGCCGATACGCAAACACCAACGCCGGCAAGGTCGGCGCCGTGAGCATGTGCTTGATCAACCGCGGCCGCACCACCTGCCGCCAATGTGGAAACCGTTTCGCGTTCGACCGCTTGCCCGCAAAGGCCGGCGCAAAGGCAATCACCCCGTTGAACTTCTCCGGAAACACCGCCGCCGCCATCAACGACGCCCAGCCGCCCGCCGAGTGCCCGGCCAGAAACACCCGATCCGCCGAGACGCCCGCCGCCAGCAGCTCATCAAGAATCCGCTCGATCTCGTCGAGGCGCTTGTAGACATAAGTGCCCGCCGTCGAGATCAAAGGCTCTTCGGCAACATCAGAGCACAGGTAGTAGATCAACAAATCGTCGCTCTGCATCGACAACAAGGACGCCGGCACCCGGTTCCAGAAGCGTCCACAGTTCTCGGCGCGATCGGATCGGGTTGTGCCGTGGTTGTACACCACGACCGTAGTGTCAGCGGGGCTATCCACGCGGAGAGTCGGCCGAGCTGATTCGTAGGACCGAGCTGCAGGCGACGCTGAAACAGACCCAGCGCCAAACCCGGAATGGTTCACAGGTGATGCGCAACCGAACAATGCAAAAAAAGGCGCCCAAATCAATAGCTGCCGAGAGGTGCGAAGACTCTTGACCAGTGGATTCACACAGTGCCTCGGCAGAAGAATTACGGATCGGAGCATTATCTCGCAACGGCGCAGTCTGTCGACTTAACCAATGGATAGTCCATTTGGACTGCACACATCAGACCGGATGTGTTGCGGGCATTACAATCAGGTCTTGCAGCTATGAAGCGACTTCGGTATCAGCCAAGCTCTGCAAAAGTCTGATTAAACGTGGAAATTCCGGGCTCAAGCAAGACGACCAGATTGCATAGCAATTTTCCGTATAAATATACATAAACGGTATTCCGTCTATGTTCGCATCTACGCCACAAACGAGGCGATACATTGACTATATCTGATAAAACAAGAAAGCAACTATGGGGCTTGTCGGGGAACCGTTGCGCTATATGCAAAGAAGAACTATTCGCTCGTGGCGACCGCCCCGAAGATTCGTTCAACATCGGAGATGAGTGTCACATCACAAGTGAAAAACCCAAAGGGCCGAGGTACGCGCCTGGCTTGCCTGATTATGAT
>CALDHJ010000372.1 GCA_937941555.1 uncultured Granulosicoccaceae bacterium
CTCGTCAGTGATGTGCGGGATGACCTGCACGGTCTTTCCGAGGTAATCACCACGCCGTTCGGCGCGGATCACGTTCTCGTAGACCCGACCAGTCGTGAAGGTGCTCGCCTGGCTTGTCTTGAAACGCACGAAGCGCTCGTAGTGGCCGAGATCGAGATCGGTTTCAGCGCCGTCTTCGGTGACGAATACCTCACCATGCTGATATGGGCTCATGGTGCCCGGATCGACGTTGATGTAGGGATCAAGCTTCATCATGCTGACGCGCAAGCCGCGTGCTTCAAGCAACGCGCCGAGAGCAGCGGACGCCAACCCTTTTCCGAGCGAAGAGACCACTCCGCCGGTTACGAAAACATATCGAGTCATGGATGCCTGAAAAGACCCAGTGCGCAGGACACGCGATGGGATTGCAGGTTACCACAAGCCGCCAAAGCGCTCCAGCGAAAAACCGGCCACAACACAGAAATATCGACGCCCTGAGGGCAGCGCGCCCTAGCCGCGAAAACGCGTGTCCAGACCCACCCCACACACCCAGGCGAGCTCCCCGTCAATATACAAGAGCGGCGTGGATGCGCGTTCCCAGGGCGGTACTCCGAGTGCGTGGAGGACTTTCTTGAGTGGCGCGCGCGGTCGACCTGACAACTTGATCGATTCGCCCCCCTGCCGGAAACGGATCTGCCAGTGCGCGGACAGATGCTGAGGGGCCAGGCCATCGGCCATGACCGATTCTGACGTCAGCAATGTGCCGTCTGGCAGGTGCAAGGGCCCGTGCGGCACCGGCCACTCGATGACGTGTTCGGCGTCGAATGGACGCTCGAGCGGGATCAGATACAGCTGATCGCGGTGACGTCGCAAGGTGAATTCCCCGATTTTCAGACAGGGATGCGCCTCCGCGTGCGCGTTGACGACCTCGTCGAGTCCGCGCTCGAGCTGATCCCGAGACGGCGCGTGGCCCAGAACCCGCCGACACCACCGGTGCAACAACAACAAGGCCTCTGGCCGGCTGCTTTCACGCAACACGGCACAGACCAACAGGTCCTGACTGTCGGTTTGCGCAAGCCGTTCATCGAGGTGGCCATCGAGGACGGATGCAGCGTCAGCCAGATGCCGGGCGGTGTCACCGGCTGCCCGAACGGCCTGCGGCCAGCGGGCCCGCAGCAGTGGCATGACCGTCTGGCGCACGTAGTTTCGATCGAATCGCGTGTCCGCGTTGCTCGGATCATCTATCCATTGCAGATCAGACTCATGCGCAAACCGTGTCAGGGCATCGGCCGACACATCGAGCAGAGGCCGCCACAGCCACCCCGCACCCAGGCGCCGCGTCACGGGCATGCCGGTCATGCCGTGCACGCCGGCGCCGCGCATCAGCCGCATCAACAACGTCTCCGCCTGATCGTCTGCATGGTGCGCCTGTGCCAACACCGCACCTTGCGACAGGGTCGTCTCGAAGGCGCGGTAGCGCGATGTGCGAGCAGCCGCTTCCGGACCGTAGCCGGCGGGGTCCGAGACCGATACCGTCACCACCTCGAGCGGGACGCCGAAAGCCCGGCACACGGTCTGACAATGATCGGCCCAACGCGCTGAATCCGGGTGCAGCTGGTGGTTGACGTGTACCGCATCCACAGCGATCCCGGAGTCCCGAAAACGCGCGACGGCGAGCGCCAGCAAGGCGTGAGAATCCCGGCCACCGCTGTAGGCAATACAGAGGCGCTCGGCACCGGGGAAGCACGCCCGTAATGCCTCGGGCGATACATTCGGGCCCACGGTTTCTGCCATGCCGACAGTGCTCCGTTCGGGTTGTTCTATCCGCAAACCGTGCCGTTCAGCGGTGCCGACAGCCCGTCACCGACGCCAGCGAAGATTAGAGCCATATACCGTGATACCGAAGTGCCGACGCCGCGTGTTGACGTCACCCGTCGAACTGGCCGTAGCCTCGCAGCCGGGCGCGGCGTTGTACCAGCAGTTCGGCTATTGGCAGCGCTTCGAGTGTATCGAGGTTGCGCACCAGCGAGTCACGCAACGCGGTACTCGCCCCGTCGAAGTCCCGGTGCGCCCCACCGAGTGGCTCGATGATGATGTCATCGATCAGGCCCAAATCCTTGAGTCGCTCCGACGTGATGCCGAGCGCCGTCGCGGCATCGTTGGCCCGCTCCGCGCTCTTCCAGAGTATCGACGCACAGCCTTCGGGCGAGATCACCGAGTAGGTGCTGAACTGCATCATGTTGATTCGGTCGGCGACCCCGATCGCGAGCGCCCCGCCGGAGCCGCCCTCGCCGATGACCGTGGCCACGATCGGGACCTTGAGCTCGCTCATGACGAACAGGTTTCGCGCGATGGCCTCCGATTGATTGCGCTCCTCGGCCTGCACACCCGGGTAGGCACCCGTGGTGTCGATCAGCGTGACGATCGGCAGGCTGAAGCGCTCGGCCATCTCCATCACGCGCAGCGCCTTGCGGTATCCCTCGGGCTTGGGCATGCCGAAGTTCCGGCGCAGCTTTTCTTTGGTGTCGCGTCCTTTCTGCTGGCCCACGACCATCACGGGGCGCCCTTCGAGGCGCGCCACGCCGCAGACCATGGCTTCATCGTCGGCAAAGTGCCGATCGCCGTGCAGCTCTTCGAAGTCGGTGAAGACCGATTCGATGTAGTCCAGCGCATAGGGCCGCAGCGGATGACGCGCGAGCTGAGAGACCTGCCAGGGCGTGAGCTTTCCGAAGATACCCTCGGTCAGCGTGACGAGCTTGGCCTGCAAGCGCGTGATTTCTTCGTTGAGATTGATGTCAACGTCGGCAGTGGCGATCTTGAGTTCGCGAATTTTCGCGTCGAGCTCCGCGATCGGTTGCTCGAATTCCAGGAAGTTCGGGTTCATGGGTTCAATTGTACCGTGCCGTGACGGCAAACGTCCGACCAATTCTACTCCCGATCACAGCGACTCGCACGGCCGGTCGCGGTGGCGGCGATCGGCGGTTGCGCAGAGTGCAGAGATGTGGAAAGCTTGTCGTCCTAACCCCTTGATTTGCCAAGCGCGGCCCCATGCCCTCGACAAACCTGACGACTCTGAAACGCGTGGCCCTCACGGCCGCGACCAGCCTGCTGCTGGTCTTCCAGTCGGCGCACGCCGAGCAACCGGGGTTGTCCCACGGACGCCTCGCCACACCCGCTGCCGCCGCACCCAAGAGCGTCGAGCTCGGCACCCGCTTCTCGTCTGACTTCACGTACCTCGGTTTGCGTCTCAATGGCCGCTTCGGCACCCGGGGCAGCGCGTTTCTCGACCTCGGCTCCACCCGCTTCGACGGCCAATCGCCAGCCAAGACCGCAGGAGCCGGTGTGTACTACTACTGGGGGCCGGTGAACGACCAGTTTGACGTCGCCCTCAAGGGCGCTCTGCACCACATCGCCGGATCGGCAGACACCACCATTCTGGGTTTTGACGTGTTGCTGAGCAGCCCGGACACCTCACGTCTGGAGACCCACCGGTGGCAATGGTTTGCAGCGCTCGGTCTCTTGCGGCCGCTCGAGCGCAGTGAGTCTCCTGACGGAGCGGCAACCTTCGGCCTCATCAACTCGACCGGTCGTGGGCAGTTCCACGCCAGCATCGACGTAGTAGACGAGGCCATCACACTCGGGTACCGGTTCAACCTCCAGTAGATCGGGCCTCGGTCTCTCGGTCCAGCCTTTGCATGAGTCCCTGCAGCGCGCCAAGCGTTTCAGAGACCAGCCATGCCCCGACATCCCGTTGTTGCCACATTCAGCGCAACCCTGGGCCTGCTTGCCAGTGCCGTAACCGCACTCGCAGCCCCGATGCCTCCGGCACCACACCAGGCCGCACTAGTTGCCTTCTTCACCGCAACCGGCGGCCCCGATTGGGTCGACGACAGCGGTTGGACATCGCGTCCAATCAACTGCAACGCCAAGGGCCTGACCTGCGACGCCGCTGGCAACGTGCTCGAGATCTTCCTGGTCGACAATGGCCTGCAGGGCGAGTTGCCCGCGGCCCTTGTCGAGATCGACACACTGCGCGGCATCGTGCTCAACCGCAATCAGCTGGCGGGGCCGATTCCACCCGCCTGGTCCGATTTCAACGCGCTGCAGCTCCTGTCGCTCAGGGACAACGCCGTCGACGGCGCGATGGCAGACACCCTGTCCGGAAACGCCACACTCAAGGTGATCGATCTCTGCCACAACCACCTCAGTGGCACCTTGCCCGACGCCTATCTCAAAATGCCCGAGCTCGGCACACTTGCCCTGTGCAACAACAACCTCGAGGGCGCGCTGCCAGCCGTCGGCA
>CALDHJ010000373.1 GCA_937941555.1 uncultured Granulosicoccaceae bacterium
GGCCTTGAACGTCTACAACCCGGTGCCCGGTGTCATGGAGAACGCGCCGGCGAGCAAAGGCTACGCCGGGGGGTTCATGACCGATCTCATGGTCAAGGACCTCGGGCTTGCGATGGACCTGAGCCAACAACTCAACGCCCCGGTGCCCATGGGTTCACAAGCCCGAGCCCTCTACTCGATGCACAAGGCCAAGGGCCATGGCCGGCTCGATTTCAGCAGCGTCCTGTCGCTCTACGCCGACGCCGACTGAATCTCGGATGCCCGGTTCCCGTCCAAAAGTGGCGGGAATCCTGCAGAGCAGTTACACTCAGTCTAATGATTGTGCCTGCCGGGTTTACCCGATGCAGCAGGCCAGGAAACCGGCAGCGCGGTTCGGTTTCCTGACAGAACGGGATCTTCATCCCCCCGTATCGCGGCGAGTCGTTGCCGCTGAAGGCCAGATTGGCGGAGCAAGCCCCGGTTCTTCAACACGCGCACCTCAAGACATTACGCACAGAGAGTCTGCATGAGCTTCGATTCGCTCGGCCTGTCGGCTGAACTATTGAACGCGATCTCCGACGAGGGTTATGAAACCCCGTCGCCGGTACAGCAACAATCCATCCCAGCGATCACTGACGGTCGCGACGTCATGGCCGCGGCACAAACGGGCACGGGCAAGACGGCGGGTTTCATTCTGCCGATCCTGCAGCGCTTTGCGGCCCAGGAACGCGCGCAACCGGGTCGCCCAACAGCGCTGGTGCTGACACCGACGCGGGAGCTGGCCGCTCAGATTGGCGAGAGCGCAACGGTTTACGGCAAGTACCTGCCGGTCACCAATGCAGTCGTGTTCGGCGGCGTCAACATCAAGGGCCAGATCGAAACGCTCGGTTCGGCTGTCGATATCCTCGTCGCGACCCCCGGTCGATTGCTCGACCTGCACGGGCAGGGAATTGTCACCTTCGACGACCTCCAGGTGCTGGTGCTCGACGAAGCCGACCGCATGCTCGACATGGGCTTTATCCACGACATCAAACGCGTGTTGAAATTGTTGCCCGAGAAACGCCAGAACCTGATGTTTTCGGCCACTTTTTCAGAGGACATCCGCGCACTGGCGCGCGGCCTGGTCACCGATCCGGTCGAGATTTCCGTCAACCCGCCGAACTCCACCGTGGACGCGGTCGAGCAGCAGGTCTGTACTGTCAACAAGACGCAGAAGTGGCGGGTTCTGGTCCACTTGATCAACGAGAACGCCTGGCCGCAGGTGCTGGTGTTCTCGCGTACCAAGCACGGTGCCAATCGCCTCGTGCGCCACCTCGAGAAGGCCGAAATCACGGCCGCAGCGATACACGGCAACAAAAGCCAGAGTGCTCGCACCCGGGCGCTGGCCGATTTCAAAGCCGGTGAAGTGCGTGTGCTGGTCGCAACCGACATCGCCGCGCGCGGTCTCGACATCGATCAGTTGCCGCAAGTGGTCAATTACGATCTGCCGAATGTGCCGGAAGATTATGTGCACCGCATCGGCCGCACCGGTCGGGCAGGTGCAACGGGCAAAGCGGTGTCGCTGGTGTGTGGTGAAGAGGGCAAACTGCTCGCCGACATCGAAGCCTTCATCGGCATGAAAATCGACCGCAGTGATGTGCCAGGGTTCGAATTCACCGACGAGTGGATCATGAACGCTGCACCATCACGCAACCGCGACCAGAACCGCGACCAGAACCGAGACGGCGGCCGCAACGCGAACGCGGAAAAACGTTCCCGCTCGCGTGGCCAACGCTCAGGTGACAAAAACGGCGAGAACACGGGTGAGAAAGCGTCCGCCGAGGCGTCGTCCGGCGCCGGTGGTCAGGAACGCCGACAGCCGAAAAAACGCAACCGCAACACCGGCGACAACGCCAACCGCAAGAGCAAACCGCGCGAGCACGATGAAGACCGGCAGCCGATGGACAACGCGAACCGGCCGCCCGTGCTGGAACACGGCAACCGCGCAAGGCCGCAACGCCAACAGGGTCGAAACGCCAACCGGGCGAATCGCCAGTCTGGTGGTGAGGCCAATGGCAACGTGTTCGTGCCGGATAACACGGACAATCTGCCCGAAGTGAACGGCAACCGGATCGACGGACCGGAAGTGCACGAGGGCACGCTGTGGATGCAACAGCCTGACCCGGGCATGGCGCAACAGCGTCACCGCGGCAACCGGCAGCGTCGGGGCAACGCCAACGGCAATGTCGCAGGCAACCGCCAGCGCAGCAATACCGATGGAAACCGCAGCCGCCAACAAAAGCGTGGTGGCAACACCAATGGCAACGTGCAAGGCGGGCGGCAGCAGGCTCAAGGTGGCGGTCAGGGTGGTGGTCAAGGCCAGGGCCAGGGCCAAGGACAGCAGCGCCGTCGGCGCCGGCGTCAGCAGTCGACCTGAGAACGGCTCGGCGGCTGCACCCGAGAGTCGACCTTTGCAGGGTGTACCCGGCACCGCAGTGAGATAAACCGTCTCCGCGTGAATCTCACCCGAAACCGGGTGAGTCCGGTATAGTGCGCGGCATTTCC
>CALDHJ010000374.1 GCA_937941555.1 uncultured Granulosicoccaceae bacterium
TTCATCGCATCTTTCAAGGTGCCCCGCCCAGACGTCACGGGCACCACTTCAGCGCCCAGAAGCTTCATGCGGAAGACGTTCGGGGCCTGACGCTCCACATCCGTCGCACCCATGTAGACCACGCATTTCAAGCCGAACTTCGCGCAAACGGTCGCCGTCGCCACGCCATGCTGGCCCGCGCCCGTCTCGGCGATGATGCGGGTCTTGCCCATGCGCTTGGCGAGCAGGATCTGACCGAGACAGTTGTTGATCTTGTGGCTGCCGGTGTGGTTCAGCTCGTCGCGCTTGAAGTAGATCTTGGCGCCGCCGAGGTGCTCGGTCAGGCGCTCGGCGAAGTACATCGGGCTCGGGCGGCCGGTGTAGTGCCGGTGCAGGGTTGCAAGTTCGTCGTGGAAGCTCGGGTCGGCTTTGGCGGTCTCGTAGGCTTCCCGCAGCTCGTGGATATTCGGGATCAGCGTCTCGGCGACAAATTGCCCGCCGAACTGGCCGAACATACCCAGGTCATCGGGGCCAGTGCGCAGGGAGTTGGCGCGTTGTGTGGCAGTCATCGGCGTGTCCTGTTTGATGTGATGGCGCTATTTGACCCGCTCGCAAGGGTATAAGTACAGGGCGCCTTTCGCTGAGATATGATCGAAAATGCCTGAAATATGCGGTTTCAGCCCTTTTTTCTCGCTAGACTTGTCCCCATGTCGATTCCCTTGTACGAAACCCTTGCGCGGCAAATGGCGCACGAGCTCAGCGGCGGCGAGGTGGCGCCGGGCACCGACCTGCCGCCCGAACGGCAACTCATGCAGCGCTACCGCTGCGGCCGCAACACGTTGCGGCGTGCCCTGGCGTTGTTGCGCGACGAGGGCGTGATCGAACTCGGGCAGGGGCGTGTCGCGCGCGTCACGGCGCGCACCCTGACCAAGCCGCTGTCTGATCTGGCCGACTTCCACAGTTTCGCCCGCGCGCGCGGCATCACACCGCGCACTGATGTGATTGCGTTCGACGCGTCACACGGCACCCTGCAAACGGACATCCATTTCGGTGTCGGCGCGGTGCCGTGGCGCTTGCGCCGTCGCCGTGCACTCGACCGGCAGGTCGTGGTCTACCAGGAAGCCTGGTTGCCGCCGGAAGTGGGTGAGGTGATTACGCGCGGCGACCTGCATAACGACTCGCTCTATCGCCTGCTCGACGAGCGTCTGGGGTGGCAGCTCCAGGGCGCGCGCGACACCGTCTCCGCCGGGCGCAGCGCTGACGACGTGCGTGCCGCCTTCGGCCCGGCCGGGCCGGATGTGGTGGTGCGGGCCGACCGACAGGGTTGGCTTGCAGACGGTCGGGTCGTGGAGTTGTCGAACAGCTACGTCCGACCGGAATTCTTCCGCTTTACCGCATCCACCGGTACCGCGCCAGGTGCAGCGGTCGGCGCTTGACGCGCATCGCCCTCAGGGCAGGGCTGCGCCGTCGTACACCTCGAACGGCAAATCCGATGCGTTAACCTGATCGAGGCAGCCGATATTGATGCGGTAGCTGTCCGGTTGCGACGCTGGTTGGTGGAAGGGGTAAATCCCGCACCGTTTGCAAAAGAAATGGGTCGCCGTCAGATCGCCGAAACGGTAGTGCGCCAAGGCGTCGTCGGTAACCGTCAGCTTGAACACAGCCGGCGCCACGGTGAACGCCGTCATGGTCGCGCCCTTGCGCTCGCACAGAGAGCACTTGCAGCGCAGGCCTGCCTGAATCGGTTCGCTCTCGAACGCGAAGGTCACGGCGCCGCAATGGCAGTGTCCGGTGTAGTGCATGACGGGCTCTCTTGCGCAGGGTGTTGCCGCGTGGCTGTCGCGCCCGCGGCCACCCGATTGTTGCGCCGAGTTGAGGCGGCTTCAAGCAGTGTGTTGTCTGCAGTCGGAATGGATGGGATATCTGTGGCGTCGCAAGCCCGGTTGCGACCGCCACCGGTGTGAGCCCGCGATCAGGCGTTGAGTCTGGGATCACCGGTTGCCCAGGCGATGCCATCACCGCGATCGAGACTGTCGAGGTGCGCCATGTGTTCCGGCGACACGCTGAAGCCGTCGAGATCAATGTTTTCGCGCAAACGCGCGAGTTTCAGGCTGCGCGGCAGCACGGCATAGCCCTTCTGCACCCCCCAGCGCAGCAGCAGCTGTGCCTCGGTCACGCCGCATTGTGCTGCGATGTCAGCAAACACGTGGCCGTCGGCGCGCATCGCCTCGGTCTTGGCGCTGTCTTGCCCGGGTTCTGTGCGCCACGTGGAGAGCGGCGCGAGGCTGCTGTAGGCGATGGGGGCGATGCCGTGTTGTTGCATGACTGCGAGCAACTCGGGCTTTTGTGACCAGGGGTGCAACTCGATCTGGTTGGCATCCGGCATCGGCAGGCCGGCGTCGAGAATTTCCACCAGGTGCTCGGGGTTGTAATTACTGACGCCGATTGCGCGCGCCTTGCCCTGTGCCTGCAGTGCCACGAGTGCCTCCCATTGCGCCAGACGCTGGGGTCCACCGTAGGGGGCATGGATCAGGTAGAGATCGATGTAGTCGAGGTCGAGTCTCGCGAGCGAGGCCTCGCATTCGGATCGGGTTTGTGCGCCATCGCGCGGTGCGTCGCCCCACGCGGCGTTGCCGGGCCACAGTTTCGTTGTCACAAAGAGATCAGATCGGCTGAGCCCGGCGTCCGCGAGGCCCGCTGCGATGCCGCGTCCGACAGCTTCCTCGTTCTGGTAGGCCGCGGCGGTGTCGATGTGTCGGTAGCCGTTGGCTATCGCCGTGCGAACAGCCCCTTCGGTGTCCTCGTGTGAGATCAGGTAGGTGCCGTACCCCACCGCGGGGATCGTGCTCTCGGCATTCAATGGGAGTCGGGTCGTCAATTTCGCCATGGCGTGCTGCCTCGGTTGAGTGTGGCGATCATCCTATTCACCGAGCGGGTGCCACATCTGCCCGATTCTCCGGGTCACTTGCCCAATCCTGCGGAATCGTGCACACGACCTCAGTTGCGAATTACACTGGCACCGGTTTTTCAGCGGGGGTGTCATGGAGTATCTCAACGCCTTGCAGAGTGCCGCGCAGCAATTATTGCGCGACGAGAGCGCACCTCTTCCCGGTTTGCAGGTGTTGAGAAGCACCCGCACGACGCCTATCGACGCGGTCGTTTACCACCCGGTTGTCTGCTTGATACTCCAGGGTGAGAAAGTCGTGTCTTCCGGTACGCACAGCGTTACCTTGTCAGCCGGTCAGGCCTTGTTGGTGAGCCACGACCTGCCGGTGGTGTCGAAAATCACCCGTGCCAGCGCACGCCAACCCTACCTTGCGCTGGTGTTGGCGTTGGACATCGCGCTGGCACGCAGCTTGGCCGAGTCCATCGGAGATCGACTGCCACCCGTGTCGGCGTCTCAAGTGCTCAGTTGTCACCCGATCGAAGCGAACTGGTGTGATCCGCTGATGCGGTACCTTGCGTTGCGGCACGACCCGTTGGAGCGTGAACTGCTCGGGCCTGTGGTGATGCGTGAATTGGTGTTCCGCCTGCTGATGTCGCCGATTGGCATCATGTTGCGCAACCGCCTTCGCGCCGGCAGCCACGCCGACCGGATCGCACAGGCCATCACCTACCTGCAGCGCGAATTTCGATCGCCGCTGACCGTGGCGGATCTCGCCGGTGTGTCCAACATGAGCACCTCTTCGTTTCACGAACACTTCAAGGCGGCAACCGGCACAACACCCTTGCAATTCCAGAAGGACCTGCGGTTGATCGAGGCGCGCTCGCGTTTGGTGGGTGGTGAGGGCGCCGTGTCGACTGTGGCGTTCGATGTCGGCTATGAGAGCGCGACCCAATTCAGCCGCGAGTACACCCGCAAATACGGCTCACCACCGAGTGCAGATCTGCCCCGAGCACACTCTGTCGGATGAGCCCGATCTGCATCTGCGGCGTCGGGCCGGTTGCGTGGGTTAGCCGTCAACCGAGGCCATGTTCCAGGCGTTGAGCAGCCGTGGTAGGGCGAGGTTCCAGTCGAGCACGTTTGTCTCGTGCTCCCAGGCGCGGTAGCGCGCGAGCAGGTCGTGCTCCAGGTGGCCCATCTTGCCGGTGAGGTCGTTCAGTTCGGTGCGGTCGTCGACCATGTGGTAGAGCTCCCAGGGTTGGTCATGGCATCGAACCAGCTTGATGTCGCCGTAGCGGATGGCGCTGTTGCCCTCGTGCTCGAAAAAGATTGGTTGCTGGCGTTGCCAGGCTTGGTTTTTCAGCAACGGCAGGAACGACTCGCCCTGCAGTGGCTGGGCTTCGACGCCGTTCACTTCCGTGAGCGCCGGGCTGCCGGTGATGTCGAGCAGCGTTGGCAGTATGTCGACGACGTGGGTGGCGGTGTGGGCGACCTGGCCGCCGGCGATGCCGTTGGGCCAATGCGCGATCAGCGGCGTTGAGATGCCGCCCTCGTGGACGTGGTGTTTGTAGCGGCGAAAGGGCGCATTCGAGACGTTGGCCCAGGGTGTGTCGTAGCTCTGGTAGGTGAGTGCGTCGCCCGGTCGCACGCCCGGCACGTTGCCCATGGTGATGCGACGGCCATCGTGCGTGTGATCCGGGAACGACTGCGCCCATCCGTCTTCGGCCATGAATTCGGCGCAGCCGCCATTGTCGGAGAGGAACAGAATCAGTGTGTCATCGAATTGGTCGAGCTGCTTCAGCGTCGCGATCAGACGGCCGAGCGATTGATCGACCCGGTCGACCATGGCCGCGTAGGTGGCCATTTTGCTGGCCTCCCACGCGGGGTGGGCAACCGATTCCCAGGCGGGCACGCTGGTGTCGCGGGGGCTGATGTCCCAAGGCCGCTGCAAGATACCCAGGCTGTTCAGTGTTTCGTGTCGTGCCGTGCGAATGGCATCCCACCCGGCGGTGTAGACGCCGTCGTACTTTGCGATGTCCTCGGGCAACGCGTGCAGTGGCCAATGCGGGGCGGCGTGCGCAAGGTAGAGGAAAAAGGGTTGGTCGCACGCGACGGCGTCTTCCACCATGCCGATCGCCTTGTCTGTGATCGCGTCAGTGAAATAGAAGTCGTCGGGGATGCTGACGACTCGGCAGTCGTCTTCGAGCAGGTAGTGCGGCGAGTAGAAATGGGTAGCGCCATCGAGAATGCCGTAGGCGTGATCGAAGCCGCGTTGGCGCGGCGTGGGGTGCTCCGCTTCGCCTACGGGCCAGGCGCTTGTATCGCGAGCGGTGTAGTCGCCGCTGACGTGCCATTTGCCGGCGAGCAGGGTGCGGTAGCCGTCGGCGGACAAGGTTTCTGCCACGGTCGCGCAATCGGCGCGCAGGTAGCCCTGATAGGCCGGTGTGCCAAGGTTGGCCCCCATGTGGCCGATGCCGGCATTGTGGGGGTAGACGCCAGTCAGCAGGGAAGCGCGCGTCGGGCAACACCGTGCACAGTTGTACAGGGCGCTGAGCAACGCGCCATCACGCGCCAGGCTGTCGAGTACCGGCGTGTGAAT
>CALDHJ010000375.1 GCA_937941555.1 uncultured Granulosicoccaceae bacterium
GATCGAGTTGGCCGAAGGCAGTGCCACTGCTGCAGTGTTTACGCAAAATGCATTTTGTGCTGCGCCGGTGACCGTGGCGCAAGAACATCTTGGTGCGGGGCCGCCGCGTGCGTTGCTGATCAATGCAGGCAACGCCAATGCGGGCACGGGCGCGCGCGGACTCGCCGATGCTCGACAGTGCTGCACCTGGGTGGCGCACGCACTTGGAATTGAAGCGAACCAGGTATTGCCCTTCTCGACGGGTGTCATCAGCGAATTCCTGCCGATGGCAGCGTTCGAGACCGGCATACCTCAGGCAGCGGCGTCGCTGGAAGAAGACCGTTGGCTTGACGTTGCGCGCGCCATCATGACCACTGACACGCAAGCCAAGGGGTGTTCTCGGACGCTCGCGCTCGGCGACGGGGTTGTCACTGTCACAGCAGTGGTCAAGGGCTCGGGCATGATTCACCCGGACATGGCAACCATGCTGGCCTTTATCGCGACCGACGCGCAGGTGCCGGCGGCGGATCTGCAGCAGTGCCTGCAAGCGGCCTCGGACGTGAGTTTCAATTGCGCCACTGTGGATGGCGATACCTCGACCAACGATGCGTGTGTGCTGGTCGCGACCGGTAAGAGTGGTGTGGCTATCGATGCGCACACCGCGGAATGGGATGCCTTTTGCGGGCTGATCCGTGAGGTTGCGATCGACATGGCACAAGCGATGGTGCGCGACGGCGAGGGGGCGAGCAAATTCATCACCATTGAGGTCGAGGGTGGTGAGAGCGTGGCAGCCTGCAAGCAGGTTGCCTTCACTGTCGCCCATTCGCCGCTGGTGAAAACGGCGTTTTTTGCATCCGACGCGAATCTCGGGCGGATTCTTGCGGCAGTGGGCCGATCCGGTTTACCGGCACTCGATGTGTCCGGAATCGACATTGACCTCGACGAAGTTGCATTGGTGCGTCGAGGTGAGCCTGCCCCCGATTACACCGAAGTACGCGGTCAAGCGGTGATGGACAGGGCCGAGATCTGTGTGCGTGTGGCCCTGGGCCGAGGTGATGCCCGCGCCTGTGTCTGGACCTCGGACTTGTCACACGACTATGTGAGCATCAATGCCGACTACCGCAGTTAGACCCTCTATTCGAATCGCGGCTCGATCCTGCGTGCGTGTTTCGGTAAACAGCTGCCTTTGCCGTATTGCGCGTCGAACGGCGGGTGCAAGCCTGTCAAGCCTCCACGATCAGACATGAAACGGGTGCACGTGGTTGCGGGTGTGGTGCTCGACGAATCCCGGACACACGTGTTGTTGGCCGAGCGACGCGTAGACCAACACCAGGGTGGACTCTGGGAATATCCGGGCGGAAAGTGCGAGCCCGGAGAATCCGAGGCTGTCGCCCTGACGCGGGAACTGGCGGAGGAGATCGGCATTGATGCCACTGAGATGTCGCCACTCATGGTTGTCGAACACGACTACCCGGACAAATCGGTGACGCTGGCGTTTTACGCGGTGACCGCATTCAACCGCGCACCCATAGCGCAAGAAGGTCAGCGGTTGCAGTGGGTGCCGGTCGATGCGCTCCACAATTTCGCTTTCCCGGCGGCAAATCAGGGGGTCGCACGGGCGGTGTCAGACTGGCTGTCTGCGCAGGAAAACACCGAAGACACCCGCAGTTGAAGCCGATTTTCTTCGGCCTGCGGGCTAGGGATACAGTGTGTCGAAGCGTTCTGCGAGTGCGTCGACATCGGCCAGAAGCGAATCGATGTCGCGGTCGTTGAGCAGAACGTCCGTCGCCGCGTGCAGTCGTTCCGAGCGGCTTGCCTGAGTTGCAATAATGCGCCTCGCGTCCTCGGCGCTGCCCTTGTCGCGGCGTTGTACTCTCTCGACTTGTACCGACTCTGGCACATCCACCACGATCACCCGTTCCATGGTGTGTTGTTGTGCGGTTTCGATCAGTAGCGGGATTTCCAGCAACACGTAGCGTGCGCCTTTTTCGGTCTGGGTGTCACACCAGGCGTTGGTTGCGGCACGGATACGAGGGTGCAGAATGCGCTCGAGTTGTGCACGGTCGTCAGGGTTGGAAAAAATGCGCTGTCGCAGGGCCTGTCTGTCGAGGCTGCCGTCAGCCAGGATAACGGCGTCGCCAAAGGCGTCCACAACTTCAGCCAGGCCGGCCGAGCCTGGTTGGACGACTTCACGTGCAAAGTGGTCGGCGCTCGATACGCTCAATCCGCGCGCCTTGAAGCGGTTGGCCACAGTGGATTTGCCACTGGCGATGCCACCGGTGAGGCCGATACGATGCATTAGTGGGTTCCGAAAATCATCCGTGAGACGGCGTCTCCCCACATTAGCGCAATCCAGCCGGCCATGGCCAACCAGGGCCCGAACGGGATCTGTGTTTCACGGCCGCGCGACGACAGCAGCAGCCAAGCGCCGCCAATCACGGCGCCACTGACAGATGACAGCAGGATCACGATCGGCAGCTGCGTCCAGCCGAGCCAGGCACCCAGGCCGGCGAGCAGCTTGAAATCGCCAAAGCCCATGCCTTCCTTGCCGGTAACCAGCTTGAACACTTGGAACACGATCCAGAGAACGAGATAACCCGCCGCTGCGCCGATGATCGCGTCAGATGGTGAAACGAATGTC
>CALDHJ010000376.1 GCA_937941555.1 uncultured Granulosicoccaceae bacterium
CCCGGCGAAAGTCCGCGCGTGGGAACTGTCTGAAGAACTCAAAGACATCCTGCGCCCGCTGTTCCAGAAGCACCAGGACGACATCATGTCCGGTCACTTCTCAAGCACCATGATGGCCGACTGGGCCAACGACGACGCGAATCTCCTCGGTTGGCGCGCCGCCACCGCCGAGACCGACTTCGAAAAGCAGCCGATCACCGACGACGAAATCACCGAGCAAGAATATTTCGACAAGGGCATCCTCATGGTCGCCATGGTGCGGGCCGGTGTCGAGCTCGCCTACGAGACCATGGTGGACGCGGGCATCATCGAAGAGAGTGCCTACTACGAGTCGTTGCACGAGACGCCGCTGATTGCCAACACCATCGCACGCCGCAAGCTCTACGAAATGAATGTGGTGATCTCAGACACAGCTGAATACGGCTGCTACCTGTTCGATCACGCCGCACGGCCGCTTCTGGCCGAGCAGTTCATGCCGAAGATCAAGAGCGATGTCATCGGCAAAGGCCTCGATGTCGCCGATACCGGCGTTGACAACAAGACCCTGGTCGACATCAACGCAGCACTGCGCGATCACTCCGTTGAAGTGGTTGGCAGCAAGTTGCGTGGCTACATGACGGGCATGAAGGCTATCGTGTAACGCCTGTCCGAACAGGATCGACGCGGTTGGGTGCCCGGCGCACTCAACTGCGTTCGCGGAACCAGTCACCCGGCTCGGCCATGCGGGGCAAAATGCCCTCGCAGGTCTTGCCGCGGTGCCGAAGCGCATTGAATACTCCAAGCGCGACCCCACTGGCGCCCCCCGTCAAAGCGCCAGCCCAGACCTCCGCCGCCAGGGATACCGACCCGACCGCGTCGATATTGGGTCGCAAACCGGTCAGGTTCCCAGCAAGCTTGATCGACTTGAAATATTTGTTGAGATTCAACCCGACACCACCACGCGCACGCGGTAACACGTTGAACTCGATTTTCTCCCGGTGCAGATCGATCGCACTGTTGAAGAAGAGGTCAACGTGCGGGGACTGAATCAGCACCTTGCGATCGGCGTCGACCATGCCCTCTTCGAACACCAGATTCACCGAACCACACTGGACTTCGGTGATCTGACTCTCCTCGTCCTGCCCAGCACTGACAAAGCGGTACAAGAGCAACACCAGGTCGCCACCCAGCGCATCAAGCGCCTGACCGTCGAGCTGTGATTCCCCCATCAGGATCTGCAGCTTACCGTCGGTTGTCGACAGCATTTCGGCCGTTGAACGGCCAAAGCCTTCGAGATCGACCAACACTTCACTCGGCGCCACCGAATCGATACCCAGGGCCGCGACAGTTGGCCACCTTGACCAATACATGTCCTCGGCATGCAAGCCAAGGTTCCAACGCGCACGCGTACCCGAACTGAAATCAACCTTCAACGCCGCCGTCGCCCGACCACCAAAAAGTTCACTGCGCAGCGGTCCGACAAACAGCACCCCGTCGTCGAGCGAGACGTCCAGGGTCGTGTTCGACACGGTGAGATCCTCGTACACCCACTGGTCGAGTGTCGCCCGGCCTACCACATCCCACTCTCGCATCCACTGCAAGTTCAGGCGTTCATCACTGCCTACCCGCGCGTCGGAAGACCAATCGTCTTGCGACTCGACGGGCAGAGCCCATTCAAAGCGATCTCCGCGCAGGTCAAACTCCAAACGGTGTGGCACGACGCCGAGGTCGGCAACGGCTTCACCGACAAAGCGGTTACCCGCAATCGACAGCGACTCGAGCGCGAGCTCGACACTGTTGCCTGCCGGGCTGAGAGCGGCTTCGACCGCGAGCGGTACCGCATCGTGCACACCGCTCGCGGACAGTCGGTACCCGCCGCCGGTGGGGGTCAGATCGAGTGTCGAGACGGTGGACCGGATGACCTGGCCAACTTCGTCGCCCGGCAAGAGCAAGGTCACCTCGCGCAAGCTGATCGGACCGATCTCCGGTACGTCCAGCGCTATCGGCTCCGCCGGTTCAGAAGCGTGAGCGGCCTCAGATTCAGCCCCGGATTCGCCATCAGGCTCTGCCAACGCCCGGTTGACGGCATCGGCATTGATCAGCACGTCACCCGCATCCAGCGATGACAAGGTCCAACCCGCTTCGCCCTCGGTTGCACTGGCACTGAGATCAGCTGCAGAGAAAACGAATTGTTTGTCTTCGCGCTGTGGATCCGTGACGAGCACACCTGTGGCCGAGACGGCCGGGGTTGGGTACCAATCGATGTTGAGCGAGTCGTAGTCGAGTTTCAGGCCAGTCGCCAACTGAAAACCGATACGCGGTGCGAACAACCGCACAAAAAGGCAAAAAAGTCCGATCAGCAGCACCGAAATAATTACAATTCGCAGGAAGCGGTTCTGCCACGCAGATTTCAATCGAATACTGAGAACTGTCATCACACCGTCTGTCTAGTCCAAATGGGCTGCTCGCCGCGGCAACATACCGCAGCGCCGCACCAACACATCACGTCAAACACGCATTCAAGGAAGGTCTTCAACATGATCAGCGTTGTCCGAACGATCAACACTACACCGTCTCTGATCGCGATAAAACGCACGGTCGCCATTCTATGCGTGATGTTGTTGCCCGCCTGCCAGACGGTGAACACCTTGAAGGAGAAGCTGCCAGATCTGCCGAAGCTCCCGCAGGCCGGGCCGAAATACGCACAATTCAAATCGACGGAAGCGCCGCACACCTTGATGACCAAACCCGTCGCCACCGGCACGCTGACATCGGGCTACGGGTTTCGTCTGAGCCCGACCGGGATTCGCCTGCCGAAGAAACACAAAGGCATCGACTACAAAGCCCCAGTGGGCACACCCATCTACGCCGCGGGCGATGGCGTGGTGATCGCCAAGCGCGTGAGCACCTCCTACGGCAACTACGTCAAGATCAGCCACGACAACGGCTTTTCAAGCGCCTACGCCCACCTCGACGGCTTCGCACCCTCCCTCGAGCGAGGCACTGAGGTCAAACGGGGTCAGGTCATTGGCTACGTTGGCAACACCGGGCGCTCCACCGCAGCCCACTTGCACTACGAGCTGCTCTACCGTGGCAAGCGGGTCGACCCGTTGTTTGCCACCCGGTAGGCTTGCGGCGCCGTGACGCAGCGGGCGTCACGGCGGCGTCAGCGCTACTCGCCGAAGCGGTAGTGGAAACCCAACCCAAGCGTCAGCAGGTCGAAACCGCTGTAATCGCCCCAGGCAACGTACCCGATCCCGGCTTCGATACTGATCGTCAGCGGAATGAACTCCGGCACCGCTTCCAGAAGATCGTAATCCAGCCCCACACCAACCCCGATACCCACGCCACTGTCGCTTTCGAACGACTGGCTGCCGATGATGAATCGGTTGGTGTAACGCCAGTACCCGAGCTGGCCATAGTAGTAATAGTCCAGCGCCTCGGTATCCTGAAAATACAACATGCCGCGAACCACTGCGCTGGTTGTTGACCCCAGTGCGCCGACCACACCACCGATGGTGACGTCTTCGCTGATGGGATACCGAATGCTGGGCCCGGCCGAGCGCATCGTCGATTGGTAACCGAGCGACAGATCTCGCTGCGCATGGGCAAGGGGGGCCATCAACACCGTTGACAACACCGCCCATCCCATTATTCCGAACACCCGCATTCCCTTCATCTCGATTCACTCCATCGTGAGTTGTTTCTCTACCGCCAATATACACAACTATTTTCCGTGATCGCGCTTGAACGCGTCTGCGGGCAAAATGAACGTGTCGCGGTTGACCATTCGAGCCAGGTCCGCAGCCAATCGACTGGACGACGGATGCAGAGCATCATGTCCGAAACTGTCGCACGATCGGCCGCCACTGACGCTCCACGGCGCTCAGACCGTGGCAGTCTGTCGTGGCACACAACTCACGGAAGCCCCATGTCACATACCGCCTTGTTGGTCATCGACGCACAGCGTGCCTTCGAGCACGATCCCGAATGGCACGAACCCGCGACGGCACACTGGCTCGACCAGCAGAACCGCCTGATCGACGGCGCGCTATCCCGCTGCTGGCCCATCGCCGCCGTGCTGCACCACAGCCGCTACCATTTCGATCCGGATGGCGAAGGTGTGGAACCAGTCAACGGCTTGAACCTGCCTGCAGACACGCCGCGCTTTATCAAACACGCGCATACCGCGTTCTCGGCCGCCGGCCTGCCCGACTGGTTGCAATCCCACCGCATTTCACACGTGATCGTCAGCGGCATACGCACCGAGCAATGCTGCGAGACCACCGCACGCGCAGCGCGCGACGCCGGCTACGATGTTGACTTCCCACTCGACGCAACCTTGACCTTCTCCATGCCATCGCACGCTGGCGACACCGTGTCGGCAGATGCCATCAAGGCCCAGACGGCAACGGCCCTGCACCGGCGATTCGCCACCGTTTCCACGGTTGACGACCTGCTCGAGCGAAGCCCGCTTGCGACCCTCAACCAACACTGCCCACGCAGCGGTGCACGCGTTGACCCGGATTCCGTCACAGACTATCGTGGCCACACAGTTGGTTTTTGCAACCCTGGGTGCCGAGACGGATTTCGAAGCGATCCAAACGCCTGTGTCGCGGATCGCCGCCATTTCGACCGGCTCATCGCGCTGCAATCCGGGGCGTTGTGACGACTCGACTGCCGATCCCCGACGGGGTTGATCTGCTGGTGCTGCCGAAAATGCACCTGCTCGATCTCTCGGGGCCGGCACAAGTCCTGGCGCACCGCGCCGTGCGTTGTCCGGTCCGCATGATCGGGCCGGCTCGCCACGTCACCACGGCACAAGGGCTGCCACTGGGGCCGATCGAAGATCTGCCCGATCGCATCGCCCCCAACCGATGGCTGCTCGTCATCGGCTCAACCGAACTGCCAGACTGGCTCGACAGTGCGACCGGGCGCGATACCGCCCGCTGGCTGCGCGAACGCGCCGGTCAGTGGACGCGTGTAGGTTCGGTGTGCGCCGGCGCGCTCATGCTCGCCGATGCCGGCCTGCTCGACGGGCGTCGGGCCACCACTCACCACAGCCTGCTCGCCGAACTGCGCACCCGCGCACCGGAGGCTGAGGTAATCGACGACCGACTGTTTTGCGATGACGGCGAACGCTGCACGAGTGCCGGGCTCTCCAGCGCAATCGACCTCGCCCTGCACCTCGTCGCATGCCACTGGGGAGACGCCACGGCAAAAGACATCGCGCGCGATCTCGTGATCTACCCACGCGCTGTGCACGGCGGCCAGAACCTGCCCTTCGACAGTCTCTACCGGCAACACCCGGATCAGCGCATTCAAAGCGCACAGGACCGGCTCGAACGAGATCTCGGTGCACCGGGTGGGGTCACTGCACTCGCCGACAGCGTGCACTTGAGTGAACGGCAATTCCGACGGCGCTTTCGGGCGGCAACGGGTTTACCGGTCAAGCGTTACCTGCAACTGGCCCGGCTGGCGCGCAGCGAATCGCTGCTGCACAACCCGGCACTGTCGATCGAACAGATCGCAGAACAGTCCGGTCTCGCCGACGCGCGCAGCCTGCAACGATTGTGGCAGCGCGAGCGAGGCTGCTCACCCAGCGCTGCACGCGAAGAAGTGCGCGCGCAAAGCTCGCCTACACCGCCGGCAGACTAACCTCCAGCAGCTCGAGGTCATCACTGCACTGCGCGTAACGGGTCATCATGCCGCGCGGCAGCACAAAGGCTTCACCGGCCCCGAGGGGCTGTTCGCCCTTGTTGCTTTGCAACACCATCGAGCCGCTGAGAATGAAGGTGAACAGAATGTCGACCCCGTGCGCGACCTCGGGCGTCTCGCCGCCGGTGTAGCGCGCGACCTGTACTCCGGCCACTCCGCCACTCGCCGCCGCCACACCCGTATCCCGGGATTCAAATCCAGCCATGCGCCAGGCTTGCCATGTGGCGCTGTCGAGCTGGTGGTGGCAGAAGCGCTGACCGTCAAACTCACGCTCGCGGTTGATGACGCCGTTGGGCAACGACATCTCGTGATCGATGGTGGTGACGTGCTCCGCGGGCACGCCGATCTCGATCACCTGCAATTCATCCGACGCTTCGAGCACACGGTGGCGGATTTGCGGCGGCTGGGTCACGCAGTCACCGGCGTTGAGGATGAACGGTTCGCCCTGGTCCTCGTAGACCAGCCGCACCCAGCCCTTGTAGCAATAGATCAGCTGAAAGCCGACCGTGTGGTAGTGCACCATGTCCGGCACCGGGCCGCCGGTCGGGATGCGAATGTGCGACGCGATGATGCTGCCGCCCAGCCGACCGGGAATCAGATCGCGGTAGTGCATGCCGGCGCGGCCGATCACCCAGGGCGCGCGGTCGACCAGACGGCGCAAGATGTATTCCTGGGTCGGTGTTGGAGTGTCGTAGTCGGGGTCGATTGCAGCGATCTCGATCCGATTGCCCGCGGGCGAGGTCAACAGCGTCTCGCCCTTCGCAAACGTCGCCGGATCATCGGCCAGCACACACAGTGTCACCGGCGATTCGGGTGCATCCCGCTGCAGCCTCAGATAGGTCCCGTGGCCGGACAACAACGCCGTTCGCGGGTCATCAGCCGGGTAGATTTCATCCAAGCGAAATCCGAGCGCAGTCTGGAAGAACGCCATCTCGGCGCCGAGATCAGAGCAGGGTACGCGCACTTCCGCGCGCGACGACGGTGCAGGAGAATAGCTCGACATGGTCAGGTGGACTGCAGGAGACCGCGTTACTCTAGCACGCACTCATCGCCTCACCGGAGTCGGCCATGACCGCCCGACCACTGCACATTGTTTTCGATATCGGGCAAGTTCTGTTGCGCTGGAACCCCGAACTGCTCTACCGAATACTGATCCCCGACGACGGCGAGCGGGCGCGGTTTTTTGCCGAAGTCTGCACCCCGGCCTGGAACCTCGAACAAGACCGCGGACGATCCTGGGAGGAAGGCGAGGCACTCCTGATTGCCGACCACCCCGACCAGGCCGACAACATCCGCGCGTGGCGCGCGCGCTGGCACGAAACCGTCCCGCACGCACTGGACGACTCGGTTGCGATCATGCAGACCCTGATCGCGCAGGGTTGCGACGTCACGCTGCTCAGCAACTTCAACCAACACACCTTCGCGGAGGTCCGATTGCGTTTCCCCTTTCTCGACGCACCGCGTGGCCGCACCATTTCGGCCCACGTCGGCCTGATCAAACCCGAGCCCGAAATCTACCGGCACCACATCCGCGCTTTCGATCTCGACCCGGCAAAAACGCTCTTTATCGACGACTCCGCAACCAATATTCACGCGGCCGAAGCCGCAGGCTGGCAGGGACACCTGTTTTCGACCGCCTCAGGCTTGTATCAGGATCTGCAGAACAGAGGGCTACCGGTGTAACGCGGTTACGCGTCCTGTTCTCCGAACACCCTGACCACATGCCGACGATGTCCGTTTCTCAGTCGGGCGCTGCAGCGTTGGGCGCCACCGCGTCGGCGGGCAGCTCATCCGGCGGCGCAAAGCCCTTGATGGCCTCGACGATGCGATCAAAGCTCGCGCGCGCGCGGTCGGCGCGGTGGCGCGCACGCAGGTAGCCGTGCACCAGACCGTCCTCGTTGACGTACCGCGCCTCCCCACCCGCCGCCACCAGCCGCTCGCAATAGTGGCGCGCGTCGTCGCGCAGCGGATCGCAGTCTGCGCTGAAGGCGACCGTCGGTGGCAGGTTACTGAAATCGGCCGCCGACAGCGGCGCAAAGGTCGGGTCGAGGCTGAGGTCGCGGCCGGCGCTGTTCACCTGGTGGTAATAAAGCACATCATCGCGTGTCAGCATCGGTGCGTCACTGTGCTCGAGGTAGGAGCCAACCGAAGTGTCACCGCCAAGCCCCGGGTAGATCAACACCTGACCCAGCGGCCGCTGAGCGCCGCGCAGGACATTGGCGAGGGCCGCGCACAGATGGCCACCGGCGCTGTCACCCGCCAAAATCACCCGCCCATCGACGTGGTCCCAGATCCAGCGGTAGGCCGCGAGCACATCGGCGAAAGCCGCCGGGTGCGGGTGCTCGGGGCAGAGCCGGTAGTCCACCCCTACAACCGCAAGCCCGGTACGCTCGGCGAGTTCGCTGCACACATCGTCATGGCTCTCGAGATTCCCCACCACAAAGCCGCCGCCGTGCAGGTAGAGCACGGCCGCCGGTGCGAAGACCGTGCTGCGGTAGACCCGCACCGGCACACTGAGCCCGTCGCGCTCGGCGTTGACGTCGCTTGAGATCACCTCATCCGATCGCGGTTGCTTGAAGGCCGCGCACATCGCGTCGTAGACCCGGCGTTGGCCCGCCGCGTCGAGGTCGGTGGTGTCGGGTGGATAGTGGGATTCGGTCTCGCGGATGAACTGCCAGGTCTGGTCGTCGATCAGCGCGGTGTAGTCGGGTGTGTTCATGCCGAAATTGTCCCGCTTTGCACCCGCCGACACAACCGCGCCAGCCCTGCATCGAGTCGGCCCGCGTGCGATACACTGGCCCCACTTCAGACGGCGTGTTCTGCTCATGGCCTCTCCGCTTCGATTCAGCTACCACCACAGTCCGGTCGGGCCGCTCCTGGTGGCGGGCGATGCGCGTGCATTGCACTATCTGAACTTCCCCGGCGGCAGCCGGGCGATGGCGCCCCACGCCGACTGGCTGCGCGACGACGGCTTTTTCGGCGAAGTCCGCCGCCAGCTCGACGCTTATTTCGCCGGCGAGCTGACCCGCTTCACGCTCACCCTCGAACACACCGGCACAGCCTTCCAGAAGCAGGTCTGGCAGGCATTGCTCGAGATCCCTTACGGGGAGACCACCAGTTACGGCGAGCTTGCCAAACGCATCGGCAAACCCACCGCGTCGCGTGCGGTCGGCGCCGCCAACGGTGCAAACCCACTGCCGATCATCACGCCCTGCCACCGCGTGCTCGGCGCCGACAACTCACTCACCGGCTTCGGCGGCGGGGTCGAGACAAAGCGCTTCCTGCTCGCCCATGAGCAACGCGACCTGCTCAGCGGCCTCTGACGCCAGAATCCAACGCCGCCCTCACCCGGAGACACCGTGATGTCAGAATCGTCCCCACCGGTCTACCTCGATTTCCTCAATCGCTTCGACATCGAGTCGCTCGGCATCACCGATGACGAGATTCTGCAAGCGGTCGAAGGCGCCCTGATCTCACAGGGACGCGGTGAAACCGAGATCGAGCCACGTACCCACATTCGCCCGCGCACCGATGTCGAGGGCCACTTCAATGTACTGCGCGGCTGGATCGGCGGCGACATCGACTCTGCCGGGGTGAAGGTGGTTGGCGACTATGTGCCCAACTATCTGCAAGGGCGTCCCTCGGAATACGGCCTGCTGACGCTGTTCGATCCGCACATGGGTGCACCCAAGGCGATCATCGATGCCACCGGCATCACCGAGATGCGCACTGGCGCCATTACCGCCCTCGGCGCCAAGCACCTCGGCCCGCGCAACCCGAAAGTGCTTGCCCACATCGGCGCGCGCGGCACCGCCTACTGGAACGTGCGCCTGCTTTGCCACCTGTTCGATTTCGATGAGGTGCGTGTGCATTCGCGGCGACCCGAGAGCCGGGACGCCTTCGCCGCCACGCTGCGGCGCGATCTCGGGCGCGAGATCATGGTCACGGACGACTGGCAGAACTGCCTCGAGGGTGCCGACATCCTGGTCGAGGCCTCGCGTTTACCAAGCCCGCAGCCCTTGTTCAAAACCAGCTGGGTCAAACCCGGCGCACTGGTCGTACCTTACGGCACCATGTCGGCGGTCGAGCTGAGTTTGACCGACATCATGGACAAGGTGGTCATGGACGACTGGGGCCAGGCGCACGGTCTGTTCGGCTCGCTGCGCGCCCATGTCGACGCCGGCAAACTCAGCGCCGACACCCTGCACGCCGAACTCGGCCAGATCGCGGCCGGACTCAAGCCGGGCCGCGAGCGCGACGACGAAACCATCCTGTTCTGGCACCGCGGCCTCTCGCTCTCCGACATCGCGCTCGGCCACGCCATGCTCGACAAGGCCAAGCGACTCGGCGTCGGCCAGCGCCTGCGCTTTTACTGATATGCATCTCGACGGCAGCCACATCGATCTCGATGCCTTCTGCGACGCGGCGCGGACACCGCGGGCGCTCACCGTGGCAGACACCGTGCAGGCGCGGATCCGTGACACGCACGCGCGGGTCGCGACACTTGCCGACGGCGCACCGGCCTACGGCTTGAACACCGGACTCGGCGCCAACCTCAATCACCGCCTCGACGCGGCTGAACGCAAAACCTACCAACGGCAACTCCTGCGCGAACGCGCCGTCGCCTGTGGCGAACCGCTCGCGGAGAACCTCTGCCGCGGCGTGTTGCTCTCGCGCGTCATCACCGCCACCAGCGGCCACAGTGGCATCAGCCCCGCGCTGTTCGATTTTCTGTGTGAGGTGTACCGCCAGGGCCTCGCACCCGTGACCCCCGAATACGGCTCCATCGGCGCTGGCGACCTGACCCAGAGCGCAACTGCTGGGCTTGCGCTTTGCGGCGAAGGCGAACTCTGGCTCGACAACACCCGGCACGACGCTGCAGCGCTCTTGTCGGCGCAAGGGCTGACCGCGCCTTCGTTACAAGCCCGGGACGGCATGGTGCTCGCGAGCCACTCGGGCGTGACCGTCAGCCTCACTGCGCACGCGCTAAACGGCGCGCGCACCGCTCTCGACATGCTGCAACACGCCGCCCTGCTGGCCTACTTGGGTTTCGACGCCAACCGCACCATCTTCGCCGAAGCCACCAATGCCTTGCGACACGCACCAGGCCAGGCCGAGACAGCCGCGTGGTTTCGCAGGGCACTCGACGGTGCGAGCCACCATCCGCGGCAAGTGCAAGAGGCGCTGTCGTTTCGCACGGTCGCGCCCGTGTTGGGCGCCGCGCGCGATGCGCTGGACCGCGCCACCGCGATCTGGACAGACGAACTCAACGCGTGTGCCGACAACCCGGTGCTACTCGACGACGGGCAGATGTACTCCACACCCAACTTTCACAACGGCGCCCTCGCGCTGGCCCTGCAGACCCTGCGCATCGCGCTCACGGACGCCGCGACCGGGAGCGTGCAGCGCATGCAACGGATGATGGAGCCCGAGCGCTCGGGGTTGCCGCGCTACCTCGCCGATGACACCCAAGCCGGTGCAGGCCTGGTACCCACCCAGAAAACCGCACTCGCCCTGCTCGCGGAAGTCAGGCAGCACGGAAGCGCAATCGAACACACAGCGCTCGCGGTCAGCGATGGGGTTGAGGACGTCGCGCCGCTGACAGCCACGGCGGCCAGACAGCTGCAACGCCAACTCCACCCCCTGCGGCTCCTGGCCGGCCTCGAGTCGCGTGTGGCCTGCCGTGCGATAACGCTGCGCAAGCCTGAGACACTCGGCGCACTCGGGGCAGCACTTTTTCGGTCCTTGCCCGCCCCTCAGGCCGCCTTTGCTCGAGACATTCAGGCCGCCACCGACGGGCTGGACCGGTTTTGCACTCACACCCGACAAGGCGACCGAGTCGCCACAACTTCGGATTAGCAGCCTTCAAGACCAACTCACCACCGTGAGTGCCGCGAACGCCACCGCCGCGAGGCACAACAGCAACAGACGCCAACCGGGCGCGCCGCCCGCCGGGGTGGGCTCACCGCTCTCATCGCCGGGGTCCCACTCGCTTGGGGTCGCGTTGTCATCGTAGCCCTCCACGATCACCCGTGCGCGCGTGGCATCCTCGGGCGCCACCCGTACCACGGCAAAATCGCTCGCTGGCAGTTCGCCGATCCCGCCTTGTAAAAAGCTCCCCGACGCCTGGGCATCGATGCCCTCGGCCTGCAACAGCCCGGCGACAATGTGGGCTTCCTGGGGATTGGCTGCTCGGTAGACAATTTTCATCGCGGGCTGTTGTTACTCCGGGTGATCATCAATGGTGGCGCGGCGCACGGCAGTTTGCGCGCGGATGTGCGCTCGAACCGATCGCAGCGTCGGATAGTCGTGAAAGAAATTGACCTTGTCTTCACGCTCGGTACGCGGTTCGGCAATGCGGTCCATGAACACGAAGTAGGCAAAGCTCTCGGCAAAATCCTCGACCGGGTTGGTGGCCGCGTACTCGTTGACGAACGCATCCTCGTGATCGCGGTAGAACGCCTCGAGCGCCGCCGGGTTCGCCTCCGCGTCGCCGACCGTCTTACGGTGTTGCACAAACCGCTCGCCCGCCCAGAAGGTATCAAACCACCGCTGCAACCACGACGTCGATCGGGCACAGCCCTCATCGATTTCGAATTGCTTGCCACACTGTTCGGCAAAGGGGTCGACCTGGCTGTCGCCGAGGCCGATGATGTGGGCAAATTCATGCGTCAATGTGGTCACCCATTCACCGGCGTCGGCGTCCACGGCATCGACATAGTCCACCGCGAACAACCAACGCTTGCGGTCAGTGCCGAGCTGCGCGACGTAGGCAAGGAACTCATCCGCGCCATCGCTGAAGACGTGAAACTCCGCCACCCGATCGTCGAGGATGTCGGGCGGCAGGAGCGCGCGCACGCGTCGCCAGGTCTCGCTGTCGACAGCCGTTTCGTCATCGCCTTCCACCAGGCTCAGCGTGTGGTCATCTGAATTGACGGCGTAGACCGAGATCGGGTCGAGCAGGTCGGGCGTCTCGGCGGTCGCACCCGTCGCGCAGGCCACCGACGAGGACGCCAGCCCCACGCCGATAACGACGCGAAACGCCCGGCACACATCCCTTGCGCAGAAACGCGTCCCTCTCTCACCTGCCCACGCCATCGTCTGTATTCCGCTCTGTCTCGGGTGTCAGTCTAACTGCCAACCGGTGTGTGATTGAACGGCGTCAAGGCGGCGAGCCCGGCCTCTCCTCCAAGCGACGCCAACAGCGCGGCTTGCGAATCGAGCGCGAGGCGGTTGCATGCTTCGATGTCGACGATGCGGTTCAGCGCCGTCGAGAGCTCGGCGTGCTCGGGCACATCGAGCGTGGCGAGATCGCGCAGTTCATCGGGGTCGGTCTCAGTGTCAAAGAACTGATCCGG
>CALDHJ010000377.1 GCA_937941555.1 uncultured Granulosicoccaceae bacterium
GGTCGCGAGTTCGAGTCTCGTTTCCCGCTCCATTTTTTAGTGTAAGTTTTAGCAAAAACTGCTCAATACGCGGGAATAGCTCAGTTGGTAGAGCACAACCTTGCCAAGGTTGGGGTCGCGAGTTCGAGTCTCGTTTCCCGCTCCAAAATGAAAAACAGCGACTCAAGCTAGCTTGGTCGCTGTTTTTTTTGCCTGCCAAAAAGTGCAAGTTTCTAGAGTGCCGGCGGGCTCATTTGGTACTAAAAGACCAATAATGCAGTATCAGTAGGCAACTTCCGAGTCGCGCGCCGTTTCGAGCGCAAGGTGCTCGCCCTGATTTTCCCGAATAACGACTTTCCCGAGGACTGACCGAACGGTTGGGGTACCCAGGCTAGGCGTCAAAATGGGCATGTCGCCATCGTAGTCTTTCAGCATGTCGATGAAATCCGAGACTGTCATCAGTGTTGTCGCTCCCTCTTGGCACGGTGTGCGGTTGTACTGTCGATCATCCCGCCCAACGGCGGTGCTTGGTTAACCCTTTCGGGTGACAGTACCACCATGTTGCGAAAAATGACACATGGACTACGCACTTTTTTGCACGCTGTATTGGTCAATAAATTGGCTGGCCGAGCCCCCATCGAAAAGGGACTTTGTGTGCTGAATTCCATAATGTGAAAATGCTTTCCAAAAAATTTGCCAAACAGACAGTCGCTTAGTAACCTTGTCCTGATACCGCGTGGAGGCCGTGTGTTGCACTGGCTACTGCCGAGCGTGGTTGTCAACTATTCACCCATTGTCCAAGAGGCACCTTCGATGACTGATCGCGTTTCCGTGTCCGGCTTGCAAGTAGCCAAACCCCTATTCGATTTGGTGGAGCGCGACGTGCTCCCGGGTCTGGGTCTTGACAGCGAACAGTTCTGGGCGGGTCTCTCGCGGATTGTCGAGACACTCGGCCCGGAACGCTCAGCGCTTCTGACCAAGCGCGACTCGCTTCAACAGCAGATTGATGGCTGGTACCGGGAGCGCCAGGGCACAGTGCCGACGTTCTCCGACACTCACGCGTTTCTCTCCGAGATCGGTTATCTGGTCGATGCGCCCGATCGCGTTGCGCTCGCCACCGACAACGTCGACAGCGAGATCGCTGAGGTGGCCGGCCCGCAGTTGGTGGTGCCCGTCTCGAATGCGCGCTTTGCCCTGAATGCGGCCAATGCGCGCTGGGGCAGCTTGTATGACGCGCTTTACGGCACCGACGCGATCGCTGAAGACAATGGGCAGGAGCGTACCGGTGCTTACAACCCGGTGCGCGGTGCTGCTGTTGTCGCCGAAGCGGCAACGTTTCTTGACCGGGCGTTGCCGTTGGCAGCGGGCAGTCACCAGGGCGCAAAAAGCTATCGGATCGAATCGGGTGACTTGGTTGTTGGCACCGCGTCAGACGGTGATCAGTCTCTTGCAAACCCCGCTCAGTGGTTGGGTTCGGCTGGCGGTGATACCCCGCACAGCCTGCTGTTTCGCAACAACGGCTTGCACGTTGTGCTGCAGTTCGACGCCGCACATCCGATCGGATCTGTCTCGGCAAGTGGTCTCAAGGATGTCATGGTCGAGTCCGCACTGACCGTGATCCAGGATTGTGAGGACTCGGTTGCGGCTGTGGATGCCGAAGACAAGGTGGGTGTCTACCGCAACTGGCTCGGTCTGATGCGGGGCGACCTCGAAGAGACGCTGTCCAAGAACGGAAAAACCCTCGTTCGCCGACTGAACGACGACCTGAGCTTCGATGGCCGCGATGGTCAGCCGATTTTGCTCAAGGGGCGCTCGCTGATGTTGGTGCGCAATGTCGGCCTGTTGATGCAGACAGACGCCGTGCTCGATGCAGACGGCAACACCATCTCTGAATGTTTCATGGATGCGCTGGTCACCTCCGCTTGCGCCATGCACGACCTCAACAAGCGTGGGCAGGGCAAGTGCAACAGCCGCACCGGCAGTGTTTACATCGTCGAACCGAAAATGCACGGTCCCGAAGAGGTGTCGTTGATCAATGCACTCTTTGCCGAGGTGGAAACGGTGCTCGGCCTGGCGTCGAACACCCTAAAAGTCGGTGTCATGGATGAAGAGCGCCGCACCACAGTGAATCTCTCGGCCTGCATCAACGCGGTGTCAAATCGGTTGGTCTTCATCAACACCGGTTTTCTCGACCGCACGGGCGATGAGATTCACACCCTCATGGAGCTCGGGCCGGTCATCCCCAAAGGCGAGATCAAGGGCGAGCGCTGGATTGCGGCCTACGAGGCGAACAATGTCGATGTGGGCATTCGGTCGGGGCTGCGCGGTCGGGCACAGATCGGCAAGGGCATGTGGGCCATGCCCGACGCCATGCGCGCGATGCTCGATACCAAACAGAACCACCCGGAAGCCGGCGCCAATTGCGCTTGGGTGCCGTCGCCCACGGCCGCCACATTGCACGCAACGCACTACCACAGTGTGGATGTCCAGAGCGTACAGGCCGCCATCGAGAGCCGCGAACCGGCATCGCTTGAAGACATCATGACTCTTCCTTTGCTTGGCGGTCGCAACCTCAGTGACGACGAAATCCAGATGGAAGTGGACAACAACTGCCAGGGCATTCTGGGCTACGTCGTGCGCTGGGTGGATCAGGGCGTGGGGTGCTCCAAGGTGCCGGACATCCACAACATCGAGCTGATGGAAGACCGCGCGACGCTGCGGATCTCGAGCCAGCACCTCGCGAACTGGTTGCGCCACGGAGTGGTCACAGAAGAGGTGGTCGAGGAGGCGCTACAGCGCATGGCCGGTGTTGTTGATGGACAGAATGCCGGCGACCCACTCTATGAACCCATGGCGGGGCACTTCGACAGTAGCGTTGCTTACGCGGCGGCGCACGATCTGATTTTCAAGGGTTGCGAGCAACCCAGCGGGTACACGGAGCCCTTGCTCCACGCGCGCCGTGCCGAGAAGAAAGCGCAATCGAGCTGACGAATCACGCTGTTTCGGACCGGCCGCGTACTTCCGGTGCGGCCCGGTTGCTTTCACAGGGTGAGTTAACAGGGACAGACCATGTTGAATGTGAAGAGATTGGATGTTGAAGATGCCGAGCGCTTGATTGCCGGTGCCGAAGCGAAGGCGCGCGACATTGGTGTGCCGATGTGCATTTCGGTTGTTGATGAGTCCGGCAACCTGATCGCCTTCAAACGCATGGATGGCGGCAAGGTGCACAGTATCCAGGTGGCGCAGGACAAGGCGTTTACGGCGGCGTCGGCGCGATTCCCGACCAGCCAGTACAACGCCGCGTGTCAGCCTGGGATGCCCACCTTCGGCATCCACACCGCACTCGGCGGGCGGATCAGTGTGGTGCGCGGGGGGTTGCCGGTGTTCTCTGACGACAGTGTTGTCGGTGGCATCGGGGTGAGTTCCGGCACGCCAGACCAAGACACCGAGGTTGCGCAGGCGGCCATCGATCACTGGCTCGAAGGCGCGCGCTAGCGCGGTGCCGGGGATGGCAAACGATCTCAAAAGCGGCCAGGTTCAGTCTCTGAGCCGAGCATTTGGGCTGCTGCAAGCGGTGGCGGCCAGCAGTACCGGGCTGCCGCTCGGTGAACTTGCAGCACGTGCCGAGCTCGCACCGTCGACAGCTCACCGATTGCTCAACAGCATGCGCGCACTCGGGTTCGTCGATCTCGACGAGTCAAGTGGGTTGTGGTCGGTTGGGCTCGAGGCCTTCACCGTGGGCAACGCCTACCTCAACCGCCGGGATTTCATTGCCGAGGCCCGGCCCGTGCTCAAGGCTCTGGTGCAAGACACCGGGGAGACGGCAAATCTGGCGGTCCTGCACACAGGGCGACACGTGTTCGTTGCGCAAGTGGAGTGTCAACAGGTCATGCGTATGGTGGCCCAGCTCGGCAAGCCCGGACCGGTGCACGCCTCGGGGGTTGGCAAGGCATTGCTGTCTGCCCAATCGGATGAAGATGTCGGTGCCGTGATCGAGCGCTACGGCCTGCCACGGTTGACGGAAAACACCCTGACTGCAGCCGAGCAGTTCCGCGCCGAGCTCAAACGCGTTCGCACCAACGGCTTTGCGGTGGATGACGAGGAGCAGCTCCTCGGCATGCGGTGCGTGGCGGCAAACGTCTACGACGAACACGGTGCGGCAGTGGCGGCCGTCTCGATTTCCGGCCCCAGCGTGCGACTGGAATCTGCGCGAATAGACGATCTGAGCCATATCGTGCGTGACGCTGCCGGTAACATCACCCGAAAAATCGGTGGGCAACTGGCGCGCTGAGCAGCGGACGGGGCCCGCGCAAGGTTATTTGTCAGGTTCGGTGTCGACGGGCTCAGACGGCAGGGTGAGTGTGCAGTGCGTGGCCGGTGGAGCGAGGAGGAGATGGAGGCTGAGCCCGGAGTCGAACCGAGATAAACGGATTTGCAATCCGGTGCATAGCCA
>CALDHJ010000378.1 GCA_937941555.1 uncultured Granulosicoccaceae bacterium
GGTGGCGCTGCCTACGGCGCGATCCCGGCGCTCTTGAAAACGCGCTTCAACACCAATGAGATTCTCACCAGCCTCATGCTGGTCTACGTCGCCCAGCTCTTTCTCGACTGGTTGGTGCGCGGGCCCTGGCGCAACCCCGAGGGCTACAACTTCCCCGAGAGCCGCATTTTCTCCGACGCGGCTACCCTGCCGATGGTCTGGCCGGATTCAGGCCGCGCCCACTGGGGCATCATCTTTGCCGTGATCGCGGCAGTCGTGCTCTACATCGTGCAACGCAAAACACTCTCGGGCTACCGCTTCCGCGTGGTGGGCTTGAGCCCACGTGCGGGTCGCTTCTCAGGCTTCTCCGAGCAGCGCACGGTGTTCTTCGCGTTCTGCCTCTCCGGCGCGCTCGCCGGCATCGCCGGGCTCGCCGAGGTCTCCGGCGCAGGCCAACAGTTGCGCCCGGTAATCTCACCCGGCTACGGCTTCACCGCCATCATCGTCGCCTTTCTCGGCCGGCTGAATCCACTCGGCATCGTCGCCGCCGGCCTCGTGCTCGCGCTCACCTACCTCGGCGGCGAGGCCGCGCAGATGTCGCTTGGACTCTCGGACAAAGTCGTGCGGGTATTTCAGGGCATGCTGCTGTTCTTCGTGCTCGCGACAGACACCTTGATCCACTACCAAGTGCGCTTCAGCGCCGGGGGAGCCCAACGTGGAAATCGCTGAAAACATTCTCATCACCATCGTCACCGCCTCGACGCCGCTGCTGCTTGCCGCGCTCGGCGAACTGGTGGTCGAGCGCTCGGGTGTCCTGAACCTCGGTGTCGAGGGCATGATGGTCATGGGCGCGGCCACTGGCTTCGCGGTCACGGCAACCACCGGGTCACCCTGGCTCGGCGTGATCGCCGCGGCCCTGGTCGGCGCACTCTTCTCGACCTTGTTCGGTTTTCTCACACTCACCATCGCGACCAACCAGGTCGCGTCAGGCCTTGCCCTGACCCTGCTCGGACTCGGCCTCTCAGGCATGATCGGCGAGCCCTTCGTCGGCGTCGCTGGTCAGAAGCTTGCCACTCTCGAGATTCCGTTTCTGAGCGAGATCCCGCTGCTCGGCCGCGTGCTCTTCAGCCAGGACCCGATCTTCTACCTCTCGATCGCGCTGACTGTCGGCGTCGCCTGGTTCCTGTTCCGTACACGTGCCGGCCTGACCTTACGCGCGGTCGGCGACAACCACGATTCGGCCCACGCGCTTGGCATCGCCGTGGTACGTATCCGTTACCTCGCCGTAATGTTCGGCGGTGCCTGCGCCGGCCTTGGCGGTGCACACCTGTCGCTGGTCTACACGCCGCAGTGGGTCGAGAACATGACCGCAGGACGCGGCTGGATCGCGTTGGCGCTGGTGGTCTTCGCCACCTGGCGGCCGGCGCGGGTGCTCGCAGGCGCCTATCTCTTTGGCGCCGTGACCATCGGCCAGCTTCACGCCCAGGCGTTTGGCATTCAACTGCCCTCGCAGCTGCTCAGCGCCATGCCGTATCTCGCGACCATCGCAGTGTTGGTCCTGATATCCCGCAACAAACGACTGACCCTGCTCAACACTCCGGCATCGCTCGGGCAGCCCTTTGTGCCAAACCGCTAACACTCACGAACGACGCCGCGGTGAGCACGCCGAGCCCATGAACGCTGCAATCCTCTGCACCGCGGTGATGCCGTACAATGGCGCCGTTATACGGTCGGCCGGGTCGACCTCATCAACCCCTCTGGAGGCAACTCAATGAAACGCACCCTGATCAGCCTGGCCGCACTCGCGGGCATGGCGCTCTCTGGCAATGCCGCTGCGGCAGACTTCAAAGCCTGTTTTGTCTATGTCGGCTCGAAGACCGACGGCGGCTGGACCCAGGCACACGACATCGGTCGTCTGGAAATCGACAAGCACTTCGGCGGCAAGGTCGAGACAGCCTATGTCGAGAACGTTGGCGAAGGCCCCGATTCCGAACGCGCCATCGAGCGATTCGCGCGCTCGGGCTGCGGCATCATCTTCACCACCTCCTTCGGTTTCATGGACCCGACCCTGAAAGTGGCCAAGCGCTTTCCCAAGGTCAAGTTCGAGCACGCTACCGGCTACAAGCAATCCGAGAACGTCACCAGCTACGGCTCGCGCTTCTATGAAGGCCGCTACATCCAGGGCAAGATTGCGGGTGCCATGTCCAAGACCGGCACCGCAGGCTACATCGCGTCATTCCCGATCCCCGAAGTCGTGCGCGGCATCAACATCTTCGCCAAGGGCGCGCGCGAAATGAACCCGGACTTCGAATTGAAAGTCGTTTGGGTCAACACCTGGTTCGACGCCGGTAAAGAAGCCGACGCCGCCAAGGCCCTGTTCGACCAGGGCGTAGACGTGATCACGCAGCACACCGATTCAACCGCACCGATGCAAGTGGCCGCCGAGCGCGGCGGCATGGCCTTCGGCCAGGCATCCGACATGATCGCAGCCGGCCCGAACACCCAGCTCACCGCCATCATCGATTCCTGGGGCCCGTACTACATCAAGCGCACACAGGCCGCGATGGACGGCACCTGGGAGACTGAATCAAGCTGGGACGGATTGGTTGACGGCATCCTCACGATGGCTGACTACACCAACATGCCCGCCGAAGTCGCCGCCATGGCAGAAGAGACCGAAGCAGCCATCATCGCCGGCACCCTGCACCCCTTCACAGGCCCCATCAACAAGCAGGACGGTACGCCCTGGCTTGCAGACGGCGAAGTCGCTGAAGACGGCCCGCTGCTCGGCATGAACTTCTACATCGAGGGCGTGGAAGGCTCCCTGCCGCAGTAATTCAGCTCTGACGCTGAGCGAAAAGGCCTCGCGATGCGAGGCCTTTTTTTTCTTCAGCGCTCGCGTTTCGGTCGACTTGACGCGATCAACGCGGCCACCGAATCCGTTGCAAAGGACTCACACAGCGCCTCTTTGAAGACCTCTACCAACCGACGCGACGTGCCGCCGAGCG
>CALDHJ010000379.1 GCA_937941555.1 uncultured Granulosicoccaceae bacterium
GGCCGACCTTCAACAGCCAGGCGGTCACCGAGCCCGAAAATTTCGTCGAACACTTCATTGATTCAACCGGTGTGGTGTCCTGGCGTTTCTTCAGCGCCAAAGCAGACCACCCTTTCTGCGATTGGGATTTTTCAGGCTCCACCGAGCAAGAGTGTGAGCAGTTGTTCAGCGTGCTCGAATCGCTCGGCAAGGAAGCCTACGTGGCGGTGTTCGATCACCTCGGCGTGCCGGCTTGCCGCATTCTGGTGCCGAGCTATTCCGAGGTGTACCCGGTCGAGGACCTGATCTGGGACAACACCAACAAGGCGCTCGTGTTCCGCGAGCCGATTCTCGATCTGCATCGCCTTGATGAGGCAGCGTTGCGCGAACTGCTGCAGGCGCTCGAGGACAGCGAGCTCGACGGCTACACCGACATCAGGACACTGATCGGTATCGAATTCGACGAGAACACGGTCTGGGGTCAGCTGACGATCCTCGAACTCGGGATGTTGATCCACCTTGCGTTAGGCGCAGCCGAAGACGCGTGTGAAACGGTCGAGACGCTGCTGCAATACAACGACAACACGGTCGAGCGAAACCGCTTTTTTCAGGCGCTGCACGCGGTGCTGAGCATCGCGCTCGATGAGACGCTCTCGCTCGATGACTACCTCGACAACCTGCGTCGACTCTACGGAGACGAGACAGTCGCGGCGGCGACCGGGTCGGTGTCGGGTGAGGTGCGGTTTTATGGGCTCGCGGAAACCGACCTGCAGCTCTACGGCCTCGACCGGCACCAACGTCTGATCGAGAGCTACACGAAGCTGCACCAATTTCGCGCGCGGCAGGCGGACGCGCGCTGATGCAGGCGATCAGCCCGTTTGCGAGAACACCAGCCGAAAGCCCTGGTGGGTGGTGGTGGTCTCGGGCGTGGTGCCGGTTCGCGCGGCGATGCGGTAGCGAAAGCAATAGCTTTTGTGGCAGAGAAACGAGCCGCCCTTGAGCAGCTTGGAGCCCTTGGGTTTGTTGTTCAATTGCTGTTTGCGCTTGGAGAGCGAGCGCATCACGAGCGGGTCGGCCGTCCATTCCCAGACGTTGCCGCACATGTTGTACAGGCCGTAGCCGTTGGGTTGAAAAGACTGGGCGGGTGCGGTGGCCGGGTAGCCGTCGGCGGCTGAATTGTGTGCAGGGAATGTTCCCTGCCAAATATTGCAGGGCTGGAATGCGTCGTCGTCGGGCTCCTGATAGCCCCAGGGGAAGGGGATGTCGCCGTGGCCGCCGCGGGCCGCGTGTTCCCACTCGGCCTCGGTCGGCAGCCGCCCGCCGGCCCACTCGGCAAAGGCGTTGGCGTCGCCCCATGACACGTGCACGACCGGGTGATCACCGTGGTAGTCGGCTTCGGAACCCGGCCCGTTGACCAGACGCCAGTGTGCGCCGTCGACGCGTCGCCACCATTTGGTTTCCATCGCACCGCGGGTGTCGCCCACGGTCGGTGAGACGTTCGCCTCGAACACGAAAGACCAGCCGTAGCGCTCGGCTTCGGTAACGTAGCCAGTGGCGTCGACGAAGGCGGCGAAGAGACTGTTGGTCACAGCGGTCTGCATCATGTGGAAGGGCTTGAGCTTCTTCTTCCGGCGCGGGCCTTCCTCGTCGATGCGGATCACCGGCGCGTTGGTGCCGACGATGGCATTGCCGCCGGGAATCGCGCACACCGTGACCGGTGGCGGCGCGTCGGCGTCGTCCACAAGCGCTGGCGCGGGGTCGAGTGGTGGCCGCGCCGAATCGGGTGTACAGCAGGGTTTTCCGTTCATGCTGTCCAGCAAGTCTGCCTGTATCTAGGCAGAGCATCATACAATGCCGAATTCAGAATCTTGGAGAGTCTTGTGGCGACGGTGTTGGATCTCGATTTCGTGCGTGCCCAGTTTCCGGCGTTTTCCGAGGCGTCACTCGCCGGGCAGGCCAATTTTGAAAACGCGGGCGGCTCCTGGGCGTGTTCCCAGGTCATCGATCGCCTCTATCGCTACTACACCACCACGAAGATTCAGCCCTACCACCCCTTTGCCGCGGCCGAGGAAGCCGGGCGGCAGATGGACGAGGCCTATGTCCGGCTCGCGGAGTACCTGAATGTCGGGGTGGACGAGGTCAACATCGGGCCTTCGACCACACAGAACACCTATGTGTTGTCGCACGCCATGGGCGCCGCCTGGCTACAGCGCGGCGATGAAGTGATCGTGACCAACCAGGACCACGAGGCCAACGGCGGTGCCTGGCGCCGGCTCGCCGAACGCGGCATCGTGGTGCGCGAATGGCGCATCGACGCCCAGAGTGGCGAGCTCGACCCGTCCGACCTCGACGGCCTGATCTCGGACAAGACCAAGGTGCTCTGCCTGCCGCATTGCTCGAACATCGTCGCACACATCAACCCGGTCGCCGAGGTGTGCGCACGGGCGCGAGCGGCGGGTGTCGTCACGGTCGTCGACGGTGTGTCTTACGCCGGCCATGGGCTGCCGGATATCGACGCGCTGGGCTGCGACATCTACTTGTTCTCTCTCTATAAGGTGTTTGGTCCGCACCAGGGTGTGATGGTCGTGCGGCGCGCGCTCGCTGAGAAACTCGCCAACCAGAGCCACTTCTTCAACGCAGCCGAGGTGCGCAAACGCCTGGTGCCCGCCGGACCCGACCACGCGCAGGTGGCCGCAACCACAGGGGTGGCGGAATACTTCGATGCGCTGGACGCCTACCACGGCGGCGGCGATGAGAGCGGTCGGCCCGAACGTGTGCGGCAGCTGTTTCACACGGCCGAAAAACCGCTCTTGCAAACGCTGCTCGACGCCGTCGGCGGTATGTCCGGCTTGCGGTTGCTCGGGCCTACCGATGCGTCGCGGCGCGCGCCGACCGTGTCCTGCACCACACCCGGCCGCGACCCGATCGAAACCGCGCGGGCGCTCGGCAAGCTCGGTGTGATGTGTGCCGGTGGCCACTTCTACTCACACCGCACCGTCGAGGCACTTGGTATCGACCCGGACGTTGGCGTGTTGCGATTGTCGTTTGTGCATTACACCAGTGCGGCCGAGATCGATCAGGCTGTGAACGCACTCAACACCGTATTGCAGGCCTGACGAGTGCGTTGTGTTGAGGGCAAACGCACGTGACGCTCGATGAGATAGACCGCAAACTGGTCGCCGCGCTCCAGCGAGACGCCCGGTTAACCAACCACGAGTTGGGTGAACAGCTGCACCTCTCCGCCTCCCAGGCCGGGCGTCGTCGCCAACGCCTCGAGACGGATGGTGTGATCGCGGGCTACCGGGCGCAGGTGGATCCGGCGCGCGTTGGTCTTGGAGTGCAGGCCTTTGTGCAAGTGGAACTGGCGAACCACGACCCGGCGGGCACACTCGATTTTCTGCAGTTGTGTCATGCCTCCCGTGAGGTGGTATCGGTCTGGACCCTGACCGGCGACGCCGACTACCTCCTGCGGGTGTACTGCACCGACCTCGAGCGATTGAACCGCCTGGTGCAGAACGAACTGGTGCAGCACGGCTCCGTGGCCCGCGTGCGCAGTCAGATCGTGCTCGAGCACGTCAAGGAAGACACCGGGCTTCCCGTCTGACGTCACCCCACCGTGTCGCTGAATTCGCGCGCCAGGCCTCGCGGGCTGTTTGCCCGTGTCGCGCGAGTGTTCCGGAGCGCGGCGTTTCCGAATTCTTTAGCAGTCGGGCGTGACAATCCCTACAGGTCTGCTGGTCCGCGCCGATGCTTCGATCAGTTTCCGGACCCGGCTGGGGCGAGGAGCACACTGCGTGGCGCAGGCAGTCTGCGCCGCTGGAGACAGATAACGTTCTCCACGCCAGGTGTGTTGCTACCTGGCCTGTATTCCCCGACTCGGGGTTGCCGGAACGGATACATGACCGCTCATGGAACACGGTGGGGCTGAATAGCAATGCGATTTCTGAACAATCTGGGTCTTGGGAAAAAACTGGGCTTGTTACTGCTGTTGCCGTTGACGGCAATGGGGTATTTCGTGGTTTACGAAATTCGAAACGATCTGCAAACGGTCGAGGACGCCAACTCGATTGCAAACTTGCCCTCGTATTTCGAGGCGATGAGCGGCGTGATCCACGAGTTGCAGAAAGAGCGGGGTAACTCGGCCGGATTCATCAGCTCGGGTGGCAAGAAATTTGGCATCGAGCTCGATGCGCAGCGCAAATTGACCGACAGCGCAGTTGCTCGTCTCGAGACGCAGCATGCCGAGTTGAAAGCGGAAAGTTTGCCGAGCCTGGTCAACGGTGTTGAGGCCGTGTTGGCGCGGGCGGCAGAGATTCCGGCGACACGCAAACGCGTGACGGCGTTGTCTTACACCACGCCCGCAACGCTGCAATTCTACACCGGAATCATCAACGAGATTCTCAAACAGATCGGTGCCGTGGCCAAGTACACCAGCTCTGGCGAGGTGGCGAGCAGCGTCAACGGTTACCAGGCCTTGCTGAACATGAAGGAAGCGGCGGGAATCGAGCGCGCAATGTTGGCTAGTACCTACGCCTCCAAGCAACTGCCCAACGGCCGCTATGAAAGAATTCTGAGCCTGATCGCAACCCAGGACGCCAACTCCAAAAACTTCTTCTCTAGTGCGCAAGCTGACCAGGCAGCGGCGCTCACTAACGCCCTGGGGGCAGACGGTTACAGCCGCGCGCTTGCCGTGCGCAACACAGTGTTGAATATCGGGCGTGGAAAGTCTGGCGTAGACGTTCTCGATCAGGACCCCGTCGCGGTATTCGCCGGGCAATCGGTGAAGCTTGAGCAGCTCAAAGAGGTCGAGTCCGTACTCGCCGCCGATCTGATCAACATTGCCGAGCAGCAGTCTTCTCGTGCCTGGGGCCATGTGACGGCGACAGCGATCGAAGGCGGACTCGCACTTGTCGTTACCATCCTGCTCGCGACCTTTCTGGTGCGCACGATTTTGTCGAATATTGGTGAAGCGGTGTCAGCCGCGCAGCGCGTCGGTGAAGGCAATTTGAGTCAGCGGATCGAGTCCCGAACTGACGATGAGATCGGACAGGTCCTGACGAGTCTCGGTACGACACAAGATCGCCTGGTCTCGGTGATCAGCGATATTCAGTCTGCCTCTCAGGACCTTGATACCGGTGTCAATGAGATAGCTGCCGGCAACCAGGACCTGAGCGAACGCACGCAACAGCAGGCGAGCAGCCTGGACGAGATCACCAAGAAAATGCAAGCCCTGTCAGATGTGGTGAACAATTCAACGCACCAGCAGATCGAAGGCGACCAACTCGCCAAGCAGGCGCTCGAATTGACCACCGGTTGTAGTGACATGGTGCGCCAGCTGTATTTGTCGATGCAGGAGATCCGCGAGAGCAGCAAGAACATCATGACCATCACGTCCGTGATAGACGAAATTGCCTTTCAAACGAATCTGTTGTCACTCAACGCAGCGGTTGAAGCCGCGCGCGCAGGTGAACAGGGCAAGGGCTTTGCAGTGGTTGCCGCCGAGGTGCGCCAGCTTGCGCAGCGCAGCAGCAGCGCCGCGAGCGAGATCAACGACCTGATCGACACCGGCGTCGAGAAAGTCAACAAGGGTGGAGATCTTGCCGAGACTGCACGAAATGCCTTGAACGATGTACAGGATTCGGTGCGCTCTGTCAGCGAGGTGATGCGCGAGCTCTCGAGCAACAGCCAGGCGCAGGCGGACGACATCGTCGAAATTTCCGAGATGGTGTCAGATATCGACGGCGTCACCCAGCGCAACGCTGCGCTGGTCGAAGAGGTTGCGGCAGCTAGCGAGACGCTCGGTCAGCACTCATCCGAGTTGAGCAAAGTGACCCGGTATTTCCAGCTGGTAAGCTGAACCCGCGTCAGGGTTCGGGATCGCCTGATGTGGCGATCCCGAGAGGTTGCTCAGTCTGCCGATGGGGGCCGATCTGCCTGATCGACCCGGATCAACGAGTCGATGTCGAAGCCGCGTTCTGCGGCTTCGTTGTTGAAGCTGGCCATCACTTCATCGGGCACGGTCGGGTTGCGCGAGAGCAACCAGAGGTAGTCGGTGTCAGGGCCGGAAACAAAAGCGTATTGGTAGGCCGCTTCGTCCAGACCGAACACCGCGTAGGTGCCGTAGAACGGCCCGAAGAACGACACCTTGAGGTGGCCCACGGTCGGATCTCCAACGAAGTAGGCCTTGCCGGTTGCGTCTTTCCACTGTCCTTTGGCGCTGTTGTAGCCGCGGTTCGTGACTGCGACACCGCCGTCGTCGCGTAACCGGTATTCGGCCGTCACATGCGAGAGACCGCGCTCGAAGGAATGGTCGAGGCGTGCGATTTCGTACCAGGTACCGAGGTAGCGCTGCAGGTCGAAACCGCTCACCGGCGTCACCTTGTCGGGCAGTGACACACAACCGGCCAGCAGCAGCGTGGCGAATGCGATAAACGCTTTTTTCACAGGGGTTTGTCCAGTTGGGAAAGAGGCCGTGCCGTGTTGTTGGCCGGTGTGCGCCGTTGAGGCGGCATCATAGCCTGTTGCCGTTGTGGCTTGCGCGAGATCAGAGGCGTGGGTTAAGCGAACTGTAGTCGTCCACAGCGCGCAGCCCGCCCAGGACAGCCGCCACCAGCGACAGCGCGAAACCGGCCACGACCAACCACATACCCGGCAGCACACCCCACTCGCCGACAACCCACCCGCAGACCAGGGCCCCGATTGGGCGAACGCCGTAGATCGCGGTTTGGATCACGGCGTTGACGCGGCCCAGTCGGTCGGGCGGACTGACCGCCTGGCGCACAGCGTTTTGTGCGGACAACCACATCGACGGTCCAAAGCCGAGAAAGAAGAACCCCATTACGGCCGAGCCGAAACCGAGCGGCGCGCCGCCGAGCATCAGTGTGGCGGCGAGCAGGGAACTCGCAGGCCCGAACAACAGCACGGTGCCCGGGCGCACGCGTTGGGCGAATCGACGCATGGTCCAGGCGCCGGCGATGCTGCCTAGCCCGAAGGCGGCCATGACGGTGCCGAAGCGTGAGGCACTCACGCCGTACTCGGTGGCGAGCAAGGGTACGGCGACAACCATCAGCGCAGCGAAGGCGAAATTCCAGCTCGTCGCACAGAGCGCGATGGCACGTAACAAGGGCTCGCGCGCCACTACCACGGCGCCGGCCAGCAAACGCTCTGTGATGGATGCGTGATCGGTTTGGGCCGAGCGATAAGGTGGCAGTGTGCGCAACGCGAACCAGGCGCCAACCGCAAACAGGCTGGCAACGGCGAACACGAGAGATGCGGTGCCCCCGGTCAACGCAAAGCCCAACGCCAGGGGCACCAAAAAGGTTGCGAGCGTGCGCGCGAGATCGAGTTGCGCGTTGCTGCTGGCAAGCGCCGGCTTTTCAACCAACCGAGGCAGAATCGACAAGGTGGTCAGCATGAAAAGCACCATGCCGAATCCCATGAAGGTCACGGCGAGTGCGAAAGGAATGAGCTGCAGGGTTGCCGCACTAACGGCTGCGGCCATCGAGCCCATTGCGGTCAGGGCCACCGCAAACCGCGTCAGCGGCAGCAGCGGCGCGCGGTCGACCCAGACGCCGAACGGCAGCGACCCGAGCAGGTGGGCGAGCGACTGGCACGCCACCAACACACCTAGCGTGTGCGGGGAGGCGTCGAATACCAGAGTCGCGACGATTGGCACCGCGACCAGCGCGATCTGATCGGCGGCGTGCATGCCACCCGACGCGATCACCAGTCTTTGCAAGGCGTTCATGGGGATTCCTGATCCGTGATGTGCGAGTGCGCAGTGTGCTGTGTGCCGCCGTGTCGGACGACCCGAAACCTGTGCAGTGAAATAGGCCGGACTTGCAGTGTGGGTGGCGGTGTCGGCCCCGCTACGGTGAAAGCGCTCGCATTAACAGTCGCAAGCCGCGATCGACGGCCGCGCGTTCGCGCTCTGAGAGTGTGTCGAGGGCTTCGGTCTGGTAGCGCTGCGCGGCGTCACTGAGCGAGTCCATGAGCCGCTGGCCAGCCGGTGTCAGGTGCAGCGAGAGCAGGCGGCTGTCACTCGGGTCGGCTTCTTTTTTCAGCAAGCCGCGCTGCTCGAGGCGGCTCACCGCCCGCGACACCTTGGATTTCTCGAGTTCGGTTTGCTGTTGAATGTCGCGCACACTGATGCGCGGCGATTGCGAGAGGTGGGCGAGTACGCGCCACTCGGCGTTGTCGATGCCGTGTTCGTGCTCATAGTGCGCGGCGAACCCATGCCGCGTCCGGTTCGCCAGCAGGCTCAAACGGTAGGGCAGGAAAGCGTCGAGATCGAACGCGGTCATCTGGTGTCGCTGTGTGTTTTCGGCTAGTCTACGGGTTATCGTTGCAAATGCAACGAAATGCCATTTCGGGGATCGGTATGACAGACGACACGCGCCACGACAGCCACTACGGCATCACACCGAACTACCTGCCGGGATTCGGCAACGACTTCGAGACCGAGGCCTTGGCTGGCGCCTTGCCGCGTGGTCGCAATTCGCCGCAGCGGTGCAACTATGGCCTCTACGCCGAGCAGCTCTCCGGCTCACCGTTTACCGCGCCACGCGGCAAGAACGAGCGCAGTTGGCTGTACCGCATTCGCCCCTCGGTCAAACACGTCAACCGCTTTCAGAAGGTCGAGCAGCCCTACTGGCACAGCGCACCCCACCGCATTCCCGACGTGGTGTCGCTCGGGCAGTACCGCTGGGACCCTCTGCCGTTTCCGGCTGACATGCCACTGACGTTCATCAGCGGTATGCGCACCATCACCACCGCTGGCGACGTCGGCACTCACACCGGCATGGCGAGTCATGTGTACCTCGCCAACAGCGACATGGGCGACGCGTGTTTCATCAACGCCGACGGCGAATTGCTGATCGTGCCGCAGTTGGGCCGGCTGCAGATCGATACGGAATTCGGTCGGCTCGCGATCGGCCCGCTCGAGATCGCGGTGATTCCGCGCGGCGTCGGGTTTCGCGTCAACCTGCTCGATGGCGAGGCGCGCGGCTTTGTCTGCGAGAACTACGGTTCGCCATTTACCTTGCCGGGCCGCGGCCCCATCGGCGCCAACTGCCTGGCCAACCCGCGTGATTTCAAAACGCCGGTTGCGCGTTTTGAAGATCTCGATCGCGCGCACACCGTCACGATGAAATGGTGCGGCGAATTTCACACAACCGAGATCGGCCACTCGCCCTTTGATGTGGTCGCCTGGCATGGCAACTACGCGCCCTACCAGTATGACTTGCGCACCTTCTCGCCCGTCGGGGCCATTGCCTTCGACCACCCCGACCCGTCGATCTTCACGGTCCTGACTGCGCCGACGCCGGAGGAGGGCACGGCCAACATCGATTTCGTGATCTTCCCGCCGCGCTGGCTGCCGCAGGAAGACACCTTTCGCCCACCGTGGTACCACCGCAACGTGATGTCCGAGCTCATGGGCAATGTGGTGGGGGCCTATGACGCCAAGCCCAACGGCTTTTCACCCGGGGGCATCAGCCTGCACAATTGCATGTTGCCGCACGGCCCGGACAGCGATGCCTTCGACAAGGCGACGACGGCGCCAGACGATCCGGTCAAACTCGACAACACGCTCGCGTTCATGTTCGAGACACGCTTCCCGCAGCAGCTCACGCGCTTTGCCGCTGAGGAGGCACCGATGCAGGACGATTATGTCGATTGCTGGGCCGGGCTGACCAAACGCTTCGACGGCACGCCGGGGCTCAAGTGAGGACGATCGCGTGACACTGATACCGAGCTGGATCGAGGCCGCCAATGCCGCCGACTGCCCGTTCCCGGTGAACAACCTGCCCTACGGTGTTTTCTCGACCCCGTCGTTGCCGCCGCGCTGCGGCGTTGCCATAGGCGATCAGGTGATCGACGTGGCAGCGCTGGTGTCGTCGGGGCTGGTCAAGGTGGATGCAGGTTTGTTTGCCGCGCCGAGTTGGAACGCCTTCATGGCGGCCGGGCCGAGTGCCTGGCAACACCTGCGTGACAGCCTGCAGCGCCTGCTCGCAGCCGATGGCGACCGCGCACTGGCCGAGAGCCAGTCGACCCGCGCGCGGGTGATGCATGCGCTCGCGGATGTCACACTGCACCTGCCGTTCACCGTCGCCGAATACACCGATTTCTACGCCGGTCGCCACCACGCAACCAACGTCGGCACGATGTTTCGCGGCGCGGACAACGCCTTGCCACCCAATTGGCTGCACATGCCGATCGGCTACAACGGGCGCGCGTCAAGCGTGGTGGTGTCGGGCACCGACTTTCACCGCCCGCTCGGGCAGCGCAAGCCGTCGGGCGAAGACAATCCGGTGTTCACACCCTGCCGGCGGCTCGACTTCGAACTCGAACTCGGCGCGGTGGTCGGCACCGGCAATGCGCTGGGTGCGCCGGTCAGCGTGGCCAAGGCCGACGCGATGATATTCGGCTATGTGCTGCTCAACGACTGGTCTGCGCGCGATATACAAGCCTGGGAATATCAGCCGCTCGGGCCGTTCCAGGCGAAAGCCTTTGCCACCAGCATCAGCCCGTGGATCGTGGCTGGGGCAGCGCTGGCGCCGTTTCGGGTGGCGTCCCCGGCGCGCGATGTTGCGCTCTTGCCGTATCTGCAGGATGACAACCCGATGTTGCTCGACATCGACCTCGCGGTCGACCTGCAACCGGAGGGCGCGGCTGCGCCCACCGTACTCGCCCGCACCAATGCACGCGAGTTGTATTATTCGTCCGCGCAGCAGCTGGCGCACCACGCCGTCGGCGGCTGCCCGATGCGCACAGGCGATCTGCTCGGCTCCGGCACGATTTCCGGCCCGAACCGCGACAGCCGTGGCAGCCTGCTCGAGTTGTCGTGGGGCGGTCAGGAACCGCTCACGCTCGACACCGGCGAAACGCGCAGCTTCCTCGAAGACGGCGACACGGTGACCTTGCGTGGCCAGGCCAACGGGGACGGGTACACCGTCGGCTTCGGCGCGTGCAGCGGCACGGTATTGCCGGCGATCGCCGATCCGTTTGCGGTGTGACACGTCAAGTCGGCGACACAACTTGTATCGCATCGCCACTCCGTGTGACGGACCAATGGAGCGGCTCCCACAAGACTCCGGCCAGACTGTGAGACCAACGTAACGGCTCCCACACTTTTCTGAGCCTGACTGTGGGAGCTGCTCCACGAGCAGCGATGCAGTTTGTCCTGTCAGACCAGCACATCGAGAAGGGAGTCCACCTCGGCTTTGCGGGTGAGCCGCTCAACCCACTCTGGTGGGATGCCGCGCTCCCCGCCGATGCCGTAGACCGCGCCAGCCACCGCGCCGATGAGGGTCGCGCGCCCGCACGAATCGCCGCCCGCCAGAATGTTGGTGCGAACGGCGTCGGTGAAGTTGTCTGACTGCATCAGGATGTGCGCGGCGCCAGGCAGGCCGTACACCAGGTTGCAGCTCATGCCGATGTCCTTGATGACATCGAGGCTGCTTTCTTGCACGCGCTCTCGCGCCGATTGCAGAAGCGGTGTGAACGTCTGGCTGCCGGCGCGCTCAGCGGCGTCGAGGGCCGCGCCTGTGTTTTGGTGTGCTATGGCTGCCTCGATCCAGCGCGCGGCGACAGCGCCCGATTCGGCGGCGAGGTCGTTGTGGTTGGTGACCCGAACAGCAGAGTCGGCATGAGACAAGAGCATCG
>CALDHJ010000380.1 GCA_937941555.1 uncultured Granulosicoccaceae bacterium
GTTTGCTTCTGGCAAGCGTCACGAAAGTGAAACAAGAGGAGGTTGAGGTGCAAATCTGTTCCGTGTGCTGCGGGTGCGCCCTGCCAGCACCCATTGGGTGCCGCGAACAATGAATCGATTTGATCGCGTGACCTCAATCCTGCTGCTGTTGCAAACGCGATCCGTGGTGACGGCGCGCTTTCTCGCCGACCACTTCGATGTCACGCTTCGCACGATCTACCGAGACATCCGCACGCTGGAGACGGCGGGTGTGCCGATTGGCGCCGAAGCGGGCGTCGGCTACTTCCTCGAAGCGGGCTACGCTTTGCCGCCAATCTGTTTCACGCTGGATGAGGCAGCCGCCCTGCTGCTGGGCGAGAAGCTCTTGCAATCACGCCTCGACGACGCGTCGCTCGCCGATTTTCAGAGCGCGCTGCACAAGGTGCGAGCGGTGATTGATCGCAGCGACAACGACTTCCTCAGCGCGCTCGACACCGATACCGCCGTGCTGCCCGGTGGCGAGCCGTTTCCGTTCACCGACACCGCGGCACCGACGCCACCTGACGCCGAAACACGCAAACGCAGCGACGGCGAAGATCGTTGGTTGCGGGAGTGCCGCGCGGCGGTGATTCACCGCCACGTCGTGTCGATCAGCTACCGCACCCCGACCCAAACCACACCGACCACGCGCGATATCGAACCCATCGGTTTGTTCTACTACAGCTGGCACTGGCACCTGATTGCCTGGTGCCGTGTTCGTGAGGCGTACCGGGATTTTCGCCTGGATCGCGTCGACACCTTTGCGGTGCAAGCCGAGCAGTTTGCGCGTCGCAGTCGGCTGACGCTGCAGCAGTATCTCGATCAACAACCGAGCCGTGACGGGTTGCTCGACGTCGAGTTGGTGTTCGATTCGGCATCCGCGCGGTTTGTCGGCGAGCAGCGCTACAGTTTTGGCTTTGTCGATGAGCGCGAGCACGCCGAGGGCGTGCAGATGCGCTTTCTGACCCACCTGCCCGACTACATGGCGCGCTGGCTGCTGCAGTTTGCCGATGGCGTCAGGGTGGTCCGTGGCGACCCGCTCAAAGCGGAAATCAAACGCCTTTCAGCGCGCGCGGCGAGTCACTGGGTTGGGCTCTGAGTCGCTTGGGGCTTGATCGGTGGTCGCCTGGCCGACCCTGCTGACAATGGGCTGTCACCCGGCCGTGTCACCTTTGCACCCGAACTCACCATCCGTGCACAGGAGACATGCTCATGCAACGCACATCGGTCAATCCCTGGTCCTGGTCGCTCAATCTCGGGTACAACCAGGCGGAAATTCTGGAGGGCGCTCGCCGCCAGTTGAGCTGCGCCGGTCAGACCGCAGTCGACGGCAACGGCGCGCCTCAGCACGCCAACGATATGCGCGCGCAACTCGACTTGGCGCTCGACAATCTCGAAGCCGTGCTCGCCGCCGCCGGTATGGGGCTCGCCAACGTCACGCACCTTCGCATTTACGCAACGGACGTGGATGAAGCCCTGCGCCACTTCGACCTGCTCGGCGCCCGGTTCGGGCCCGCCGGTGTCGCGCCCCCGATGACCTTGCTCGGGGTCACGCGGCTCGCGTTGGCAGACCTCAGCATCGAAATCGAGGTCACTGCTGCCGACTGAGCGGTGTTGAATCAGTCGGCTGGCCGCGGGACCGCATCGGTCTCGCGGTCTGCCGAGCGCGCCGGCAAGCTGAGATGGAGCAATGCATAGGCGCAGACTGCGGCGAGGACAGACCCCACAAGTATGCCAAGCCTGTCTCCGATGAAGTAGGCGCCACTGCCGTGTTCGAAGGCGAGGCCGGCGATGAACAGGCTCATGGTGAACCCGATGCCGCAGGCAAAAGACACCCCGAGCAGCATCGACCAGCTGACGCCCACGGGGCGCCGTGCCAGCCCGAGCGCGATGGCGGCGCCCACAAAACCCATGATGCCGATCGGCTTGCCCACCAGCAGGCCGAGCAATACCCCGAGTGTCACCGGGTGCGTGAGGTCGGAGACCGTCAACCCGGTGAGTGACAAGCCGGCGTTGGCAAACGCAAACACCGGCAGGATCACGAGCGCAACCGGCCCGTGCAGGTCGTGCTCAAGGCGCAGCAGCGGGGATTGGCCGGTGCGGTCCCGCATTGGAATACACAGCGCGATCAAGACCCCGGCGAGGGTGGCGTGCACGCCGCTCTTGAGGACGGCCGCCCAGAGCACCACACCGACCAATATGTAGGGTGACGTTCGCGTGATGCCCAGGCGGTTCATGGCGACCGCGATCAGCAGAGCCGCACCGCCCACCAGCATCGGTGTCAGTGACAAGGCGTCGGAATAGAACACCGCGATGATGCCGATGGCAGCGAGGTCATCGAAAATCGCGACTGACAACAGGAACACTTTCAGGGTGATCGGCACGCGTGACCCGAAGACGCTGAGCAGCGCGAGCGCGAACGCTATGTCGGTGGCAACCGGGATGGCCCAACCATCCATGGCGACCGCGTCGTTCCAATTAAGCACGGCGTAGAAGAGTGCGGGTGCCACCATGCCGCCGAGCGCTCCGACCGCGGGCAGGACCACTTGCGATGCCGACGACAGCTCGCCCTCGAGAAATTCGCGTTTGACCTCGAGTCCGATCAGAAAGAAGAAAACGGCCATGAGCCCGTCGTTGACCCACAGCAACAGCGGCTTGTCGATGACCAGGGCCCCGATCTGCACTGCGACCGGCGTGTCGATCAGAGCGTCGTACCAGCTCGACAGCGGGGAGTTGGCAATCACCAACGCGGCAATCGCTGTCAGCAAGAGGATGGTGCCGCCCGCTGATTCGAGTTTGATGAAATTGCGCAGTGCCTGGGCGATGTGGGTCCCGGGTCGTTGTGTGTTCATGGTGTCCGTTGGTTGATTGACGAGAGGTCTGTGTGGGCCACAGTTGGGAAAAATTGTCTCGTTGTGAGAGAGATTCCCGGCACCGGAGTTCCCGATCAGCTGGTGCCGTTGAACGCGCCAGACGGTGTACGGCGTCAGTGTGGGGCTGCGTTGCGCCACCAATACAGCAGACCGATGGCCAGTGCGACGGCGACGGCGGCGTGTTGCGCTTCGGCGGATACGGTGGCGAGCAGAAAGCCGGTAGCCAACGGGCCGCAGGCAGCGCCCAGATCGCGCCAGGCTTGCATTCTGGCGAGGGCGCCGATCGGATTCTCATCGAGCGCTGTCGCCTGCGTGATCACAGCCGGACCAAGTGAAGCCAGTGCACCGCGAAAGACCAACATCACGACAGCGCCGGTGATCGTCCAGCCAGCGGCGACGCCAACGAAGCCGAGTGCCGTCAGGATGGCCGCCGCCACAAACACCCGTCGCGCGCCCACCTGGTCGGCGATCCACCCGAACAGTGGGGCCGCGATCACCTCACCGAAATGGCGCATCGCGAGCAGCGCGCCGCCGCTCATGACCGCCACGGACAAGGGCGCGTCGCGTGCGAAAATCAGCGTGATGGTCAGCGCGAAAACGCCGTCCACACCGTATCCCTGCAAAAAGAACAACACGTCCACCGGAGCGGGTTTTGATAGCGGGGCAGGAGCCGAGCGCTGGGTCGCCTCAACCCGAGGTAGGCGCAGCGCGATCAGGATCGCCAGCGCTGTCGGCACGGTCAACGCAACAAACGCGGCCTGCGGTCCGACGTGGCCAATCAACCAGGCACCGCCGAGCAGGGCGGCAATGGGCCCGAGGCGCTGAATCGCCTGGCTGGTACCGACCCGGGTACCGACCTGATCG
>CALDHJ010000381.1 GCA_937941555.1 uncultured Granulosicoccaceae bacterium
GAGCAGGTCGGGTATCCGCCACCCCGGCACCGACCGCCGGGTTTCGCCACGTTGTTTCAGGTCATCGTGTCGCAGCAAGTCTCTACACACTCAGCGAGTGCCATCTGGGCACGCTGCCAGGCGCAGCTCGGCATGGAGCCCGAGCCGCACCATGTGTTGGCATGCAAACACGAGAGCTTGCGAGACTGCGGATTGAGCGAGCGCAAGGCCGAGTACGCGCGCGACCTTGCAGCGCATTTCGCCGATGGCAGGCTGTGCAGCGAGCGCTTGTCGGTGCTCGACGATGAAGCGGCAATCGAAGCGCTTGTCTCTGTTCGCGGCATTGGTCGGTGGACTGCCGAAATCTACCTGCTGTTTGCCGAGGGTCGCCCGGACGTCTGGCCGGCAGACGACCTCGCGATCCAGGTGGCGTATCAGCGGATGAAAGGTCTGGAGGAGCGGCCACGTGGACGCGATTTCTACGCGCTCAGCGAAGCCTGGTCACCGTGGCGCGGGGCGGCAGCGATCTTGCTTTGGGCGGTATATGGGAGTTCGACGCTGGACACCTGATCTAGCCTGCGTCGTTTTCAATCCAAAACGGTGTGGTTGGTCTCGGCTGCTGCGCTAGACTAAATTCTGGAATGCACGTTTCGGCGCGGTCGCCACGAGTGAAATCTGTGAAAAAATGTCTCCGAATACTCGGCTTTTTGCCACTGATCGTGGCCATGGTTGTGGTCCTGCCGTCGCCGGTGCTCGCTGAAGAGACGGTGTCCGATCCATTCGAGCGCTTCAACCGCAAGGTGCAGCGTTTCAACGATGTCGGTGACAAGTATGTGATCAACCCGGCTGCGCAGCTCTACCGCAAGGTCACGCCGGGTTTCTTCCGCGCCGGCGTGCGGAATTTTTTGCAGAACCTCGCCTACCCGGTCACGATCACCAACCAGTTCCTGCAAGGCAAATTCGCGGAGGGCATGAGTGACACCGCGCGTTTCCTGTTCAACACCACGATCGGAATCGGCGGGTTGATTGATGTCGCCACTCCGTGGGGGCTGCCGCACCACGATGAGGACTTCGGACAGACCTTTGCCACCTGGGGCATGCCTCCCGGACCCTACATTGTCTTCCCGATCTGGGGTGGTGTGACACTGCGGTCAGGTCTGGGTGATATCCCGGATACGGTGTTCTATCCTCCCACTCACATCGCCAACGACGTCGAGCAGTTGAGCTTGAGCGTGCTCTGGACGCTGAGTCGGCGCGATGAGCTGACCGGCGCAGAGCAACTGGTGACGGGCGACCGCTACCTGTTTATCCGTGACGCCTACCTGCAACAGCGTGAGTACCTGATCGCTGACGGTGAGTTGGACGACCCTTTTCTTGATTGACGCTGCCGATCGATCGTCGTCGGCCGAGACGCCGCACGTATGACCCATCGAATCAGTGAACTGTTGCTCGCCAAGCCCTGGCTCACACTCGGCGTGGTGCTGATCGCCGTCGTGGCCTCGGCGCTGGTCGCACCGCGATTCCGCTTTGACGCCTCGGCCGACACGCTGGTTGCGCGATCCGACCCGGACCTGCGGTATTTCCAGGCGGTGTCGGAGCGCTTCGGCGACGAAGAGTTCATCTTTCTGATTTACGCACCGACCTCGGGTGAACTGCTCACACCCGACTCGATTGCACGACTCGACGCCTTGCAACAGGACATCGCGGGCACACCGGGCGTGCGCAGCGTGTTCAGCGTGCTCGATGCCCCCCTGCTCAAGAGCCCGCCGATGTCGCTGCTCGAGCTCGTCAACGGCTTTCGCACGTTGCGCAGCGACGATGCCGATCTGGCGCTTGCTCAAGAGGAGCTGCGCAGCAGTCCGATTTTCCGGGATCTGCTGATTTCAGAGGACGGACGCAGCACGGCCCTGCGTATTGATCTCGAGACCGATACCGCCTTGAACGCCTTGCTCGCAGAGCGTGAGCAGCTGCGCGACGCGGTCGATGCCGGTGATGCGGTGGACCCGGACCAGTTGCGTGCGGCAGAAGCCGCTTACGACGATGCACGGGCGCAGTTTCTGGTCGAACGTGATCGGCTGCTCGAGCGCCTGCGAAGCTTGCGCGACCGCTACCGTGACGATGCGACAGTCCACCTCGGTGGTGTGCCGATGGTGGCCGCGGACATGATCGATTACGTCAAACGTGACATCGCCGTGTTTGGTGTTGCCGTGCTCGCGTTGGTCATGGCGATGCTGTTTCTGTTTTTCCGTCAATTGCGGTGGGTTGCCATACCGCTGGCGGTCGGGGCGAGCAGCATTGTGCTGACCGTGGGCGTGCTGGCGCTCCTGCGCCAGCCGGCCACGGTGGTTTCCAGCAATTTCATGGCGCTGCTCGCGATTCTGGCGATCTCGTTCTCGATCCACCTGATTGTGCGGTTTCGGGAACTCGAGACCACTGATCCGTCGGCGTCACACCTGACCCGCATTCGAGCGGCGCTGTCGTCGAAGATCGCACCGCTGTTCTACACCGCGCTGACTACCATAGTGGCCTTTGCCTCGCTGGCAAGCAGCGACATCCTGCCTGTCATTCATTTCGGCTGGATCATGGTGTTGGGCGTGGCCTTGGCGTTCGTGATGAGCTGCACGGTGTTTCCTGCATTGGTTGCCTTGATGGGGCCGGGCCGCACGGTGCAGACCCAAAGCGGGGAGCCCGCGTTAACGGCTTGGCTCGCCGGCATTGCCACACGCCGCAGTGGGGCGGTGCTTGCTGTGGCGGGTGGTGTGCTGTTGCTTACAGTATTCGGTATCAGCCGGTTGTCGCTCGACAACAAGTTCATCGACTATTTCCGCGAGAGCAGCGAAGTGCGCCAGGGGCTCGTCTACATCGACAAGTACCTCGGTGGCACGGTGCCCTTTGATGTGGTCGTACAGTTCGAACCCTTCGTGGCCGAAGCATCTGAGGACGAAGACGACTTCTTCGGTGACGATGACGACGTGTTTCCTGAACGCTACTGGTTCACGCCCGACAAGCTTGAAAAGCTCGATGACCTGCACGCGCGACTTGAAGCACTGCCCCAGGTGGGCAAAGTGTTGTCTTTGGCCAGCCTCGAACGCGTGGGCCGCGACTTCAACGACGGCCAACCGCTCAGTGCACTGTTGATTGTCGGTGTGTTGGGCGCGTTGCCTGAAGACATTCGCGGCTTGTTGATCGAACCCTATGCCAATCCCGCCTCCGGGGAAATGCGGCTTTCAGCTCGCATGGTCGAGAGCGGTCCGTCTTTCTCGAAGGACGCGTTGATTGCCGAGATTCGCGAGAGTGCACTGGCGGCGGGATTCGACGTGGATGAAGTGCGCACCACGGGCATGATGGTGCTCTTCAATAACATGCTCAAGCAGCTGTTCGAATCGCAGACGTCCACGATCGGAGTGGTGGTCGGCCTGACCTTTCTGATGTTTGCTTTGCTGCTGTGGTCGATTCGTTTGGCAGTGTTGGGACTCTTGCCCAATCTGCTGGCGGCAGCGACCGTGCTCGGTGTTATGGGGTGGGTCGGCATTCCGCTCGACATGATGACAATCACCATTGCTGCGATCAGTGTCGGCATCGGCGTTGATAACGCCATTCACTACCTGCACCGCTTCCGAACGGAATTATCCGTCGACGGTGATGTCAGAGAGGCCGTCAGGAGGAGCCATGGCAGCATCGGGCGTGCATTGTATTTTGCATCCTTTACCATCATTGCCGGTTTTTCGGTGCTTGCGTTCTCAAGCTTCGTCCCCACGATCTACTTCGGGCTCCTGACCGCACTGGCGATGGGCTTGGCGACATTGGCAAATTTGCTGTTGTTGCCGAGCCTGTTGGTTCGATTCGTGCGCTGAGACGGGTAAACTGGGCGACGGATCGTGAAATCCGCCACTGACAACCGAGGTAATTTCCATGAGATTCGGACGAATTTTGGCTACGGTAGCGCTGAGCGTCGGGCTGCTTGCGCCAGCACAAGCGCAGGAAGCCACCGAAGTGGTAGAGCGCACGGCATCCGAATTGATCGAGACTGTCCAGGCGCATTTAGACAGCCCTGACACGCTGGTTGAAGGCATCGGTGGCGTGCTCGATCCGGTTGTCGATTTTGCCGGTATCGCGCGTGGCGTGATGGGCAAGACACATTATCAGAGTGCATCCGAGGATCAACGTAGCCGGTTCGCAAGTGTGTTCCGAGACAGCCTCGTAGACACCCTGTCGCAAGCGCTGACGAGCTACGGAGACGTCGATATCGCGGTGACTGCCGGAAAAGGCGACGGCGTGAAGAAACAAAGCGTGTCAGTGAACGCGCGCAAACCTGATGGCAACTCTGTCGACATCATTTTTGCCATGGGCACAAAAGACGGCAACTGGAAGGTCCGCAATCTCACGTTTGATGGCGTCAACATGGGTCTGTCGTTCCGCAACCAGTTTGCCGGTGCCATGACCAAACAGAACGGCAATATGGACGCTGTCATCGACAACTGGGCAGTGCTCGACAGCGGGTCCTGACACGCCACACTGCGGTGACATCAAGGCGGCCTGCGGGTCGCCTTTTTTGTTTGCGCGCAATAGAAAACGCTGGCGACACTTGAGGAGTGGTGTGACACTATTGACACAGCATGACAAGATTACATCGCAACTTGTCAAGAAGCTGACACTGGTCTACATATAGTGTGAATGGATTTGATGGCTGTCCCGATGATTGATGTTGCAATTGTGCTGATTGGATTGATCTGCTTCGCGAGTATCATGGCGGGCCGCCATTTGTTTCTCGGATCAGAGGTGCAAACCGGACACGGGACAGAACGTTTGCTTAGGCAGCGCAAATTCACCCGCTTCATGCACACCAATCTGACCATCGCTGGCGCTGCCATCGCGCTCGTGCTCTTGAGTCAGGCACCCCGCGTTGATCCCAGCCTCACGGCCTCTGCCGACCAGTCCGAGGCACTTGTCATCAACTGACTCGGTGTCAGTTCAATCACCAAACAGAACGGTTTTTGCCGCCTGATCCGCGACGGCCTTAGCGCGTGCTTTCAGCGCGTTGGCGAGTTGCTGTCATCCTGGCTGAGATACTTGTCGTCGAGCGCTGCGTTGGCGCGACCAAGTTGTTGGCGCTGAGTGTTGTCTCGCATCGCCATGGCAACCGCCAGAGTGTCGACCAGCACCAATTGCGCTACACGTGAGGACAACGGCATCAGTAGTTCTTTGCCGTCGCTGGGCTCGATTTCACAGACCGCAGAGGCCAGTGCAGCCAGTGGTGATCGCGGGGCGGTAATGGCAACCACCCGTGCGCCGCGGGACTTGGCGATCTCGACGCTGGTTATCAAGTCGCGGTTGCGACCGCTGTGGGAGATCGCGAGTACCACGGTTTGTGCAGTCAGGAGTGCGGCAGCCGCAGCGTGAATGTGCGGGTCGGTGTGGCAGACAACCGGCTTGCCGAGGCGTAGAAACCGTAGTTGCGCTTCACGGGCGACGTTTCCGGAACCCCCCATGCCGTAGATCTCGATCCGACTGGCGTCCTCAAGCAATGCCATCGCAAGATCGAGTTGCGAGGCATCGCACTCGAACAACAGGTCGTGCAGCCGGGACTGCACGCTGCGCACGACCGAGTGGACAATGGCCGAGGAGGGGTCTCCTGGCTTGACTTCCCGTCGCACGGGTGTCGTTGTTGCAATATCCTGGGCGACACGAAGCTTGAATGCGAGATAGCCATCGCATTGCATCGATCGGCAGAACCGTACCACCGTTGGCTCGGACACGCCGGCCGCACCCGCCAGTTCGCCAATGGTCAGGTTGGGGCAACCTTCCGGGTCCGACAGGACCTGCTGCGCAACCTGGCGCTCGGCACGGCTCAGGGTTGCCATGCGTTGCTCTATTTCATGCAGGATCATGACGGCGCAGACGCAAGCGATTGCAGCGACGCCGCAGCGCCGAGCAGACCGGCGTGCGGGTTCTCGATCACGTAAAGCGGGATCGGTGCAACGATGCGACGCATGCGGCCCTTGTCTTCGAACGCGTCACGTAGACCCCAGCCATCGAGTGAGTCGGCGACTGCCGCCGCGATACCACCACCGATGAATACGCCACCAGTGGCGCCGATGACCAGCGCAAGATCCCCGGCGAATCCGCCCAACATGCGGGTAAAAAGGGTCAAGGTCTCGACAGCGCGTGGGGATTGTCCGCTCTGGGCTGCAGCGCTGATGGCGTTAGGTTCGGGCTGGTCATCGAGCGATTCGGTTCCACTCTTGTCGAGTGCCCAATGCACATTGCGCAAGCCTTCACCTGAGAGAATGCGCTCGAGCGATACGCGGCCGAATTGCTGCTGCAGGCGTGCGACGACCTCGATGTCCTGGGCTGTACCCATCGGCACACTCACGTGTCCGCCTTCTCCCGAAAGCGCGATTGATTGGTCGTTGCTTTGCAGCAGACCTGACACGCCCAGTCCGGTGCCGGCGCCGAGCAGTGCGCAGGGCCCCGAGGGGTCGGTTTTGCCGCCGCCAAATTGGCGAACGTCGTCCGGCCCCAGGCGCGGCAGTGCGTGGGCAAGTGCGGTGAAATCGTTCACGAACGCAACGTGCTGGAAACCGAAGGTGTCGGCGAGGGCCGATCGTGACATGGCCCAGTGGCCATTCGTGAGCGTGACCGTGTTGCCGGTAATCGGCGTCGCCAATGCGAGACAGCAGCGTGTCGGCGTCGCGTGTCCGTGCGCAGAGAGATAGGCCTTCAGGGCCGCGTCGAAAGACGGCAGCTCATGGTGTTTGACGATGCTGACATCGGACAGCTCGCCCTCTCGCCACAAGGCAAATCGCGCGTGCGTTCCGCCGATGTCTGCCACCAGGTCCGTATGGCTCAAAGTGTCTCCTCGTGCCAGCTCAATCCGCGCCGCCCCAACAAGCCACCGGAGGCGGCAGGGCCCCAACTGCCGACGCGATAGGGTTTCGGTGCAACACCGTGAGCGCGCCAGGTTTCGATGATCGGATCGATCCACGCCCAGGCAGCGTCCTGCTCATCACGGCGCATGAAGAGCGCCTGCTTGCCGGCAATCAAGTCGACCAGGAGTCGCTGGTACGCGTTGATGTAATTGGCGTTGTAGCTTTGTGAGAGGTCGAGATCGAGCATGACCGGTTTGAGAGTGAGCGCGTCGCCGGGTTTTTTCGACAGTATATGCAACTTGATGCTTTCGACGGGCTGGAGCTGTATCACCAGTCGGTTAACCGAGTTGCTCGCGATCTGATCGCTGAAAATCGAGTGGGGCAGTGAATCGAAGGTGATGACAATCTCACTGACCTTGGTCTGCATGCGCTTGCCGGTGCGCAAGTAGAACGGCACGCCTGCCCAGCGCCAGTTTTCGATCGTGGTCTTGAGCGCGACGAAGGTCTCGGTCTGGCTGTCTGCTGGCACACCGTTCTCGTCGAGGTAGCCTGGCAGCTCTGCCTCACCAAGCGTGCCACCAACGTATTGGCCCCTGACGGTGTTGTTGACGACGCGTTCCGGGGTCATGGGTTTGAGCGAGCGCAGTACTTTGAGTTTCTCGTCCCGGATGCTGTCGCCGTCTACGGAGATCGGGGGCTCCATTGCAATGATGCACAACAGCTGCAGCAAGTGGTTCTGCACCATGTCGCGCAACGCGCCGGTCCGGTCGTAGAACTCACCGCGTCGGCCAATACCGAGTTCCTCGGCGACCGTGATCTGGACATCGCGAATGCGGCCGCGGCGCCACAATGGCTCAAACAGGGAATTTCCGAAACGCAGCGCAATGAGGTTCTGCACCGGTTCCTTGCCGAGGTAGTGGTCGATGCGAAAGATCTGCGTCTCGTTGAACGCTGCCGCGATGAGATCGTTGATCTCGTTCGCAGAGGCGCGATCGTGGCCAAGCGGCTTTTCGACCGCGACGCGTGAGTCGGACTTGATCAGGCCGTTGGCACTGAGGTGGTTGCATATCGGCCCGAACAGGCGTGGGCCGGTCGACAGGTAGTAGAGTCGGGTGTTGCCCGGTTGCTTGTCGAGACACTCACCAAGCGCGGCATAGCTCGCGCCGTCCATGAGATCGATTCGAACGAAATCGACGCGTGAAATGAAGGTCGCCCAGGTATCGGCATCGAACAGATCCGGGTGCACGTGGGGCTGCGCGTCCGAGGCCATCAGGTCGTGGAAGGCGGCGACATCGAGGTCGGTGCGCGCAACAGCAATCAGCCGACTCTCGCCGGGCATTCCGCCGTTCTTGTAGATGTTGTAGAGCGCTGGCACCAGCTTGCGCATGGCAAGGTCGCCAGTACCCCCGAAAATCACCAGGTCGAAAGGCTGTGGGTCGGAGTGTTCGCTCATGGCAGGAGGTCCCGTGTGAACCAGAGTAGATAAAACGCGTGTTGTGGCGCCGTCGTGGCGCACTCAATCTGAAATTGTATTTCAAAATCAGGGCCACGAGGCAGTCCGATTGTCGAGAAATCCGGGGCGAAGCGCTACAATATGTAGCTTAGCTACAGAAAAGGCCCCCATCGTGACCCTGCATCAGACGGTAGAAGACGTCACCCGGCGTATCGCAGAACGCAGTGCGCCCAGCCGCACGGCTTACCGCGCTGCCGTAGACCGCGCCGCGACTGACTGGCCTGCCCGTCAGGCGCTGTCTTGCACCAACCTCGCTCATGGCATGGCATCGGCACCGCTCAACGACAAGCTGCGGTTGCGCGAGATCAAGCCGGCCAATCTGGCTATCATCACGTCCTACAACGACATGTTGTCGGCGCACCAACCCTACGCGCGCTACCCCGAGATCCTCAAACAGGCTGCGCGCGACGCCGGCGCCGTGGCACAGGTCGCATCCGGCGTACCGGCCATGTGCGATGGCATCACACAGGGCCAGCCCGGCATGGAGTTGAGCCTGTTCAGTCGCGACATCATTGCCATGTCGAGTGCCGTGGGTTTGACCCACAACACTTTTGATGGCGGATTGTGGCTGGGTGTGTGTGACAAGATCGTGCCGGGCCTGCTGATCGCCGCGCTGCGTTTCGGCCACTTGCCGGCGGTCTTCGTGCCGGCAGGCCCCATGGGGAGCGGTATCACGAACAGCGAGAAAAGCCGCGTGCGGCAACGTTTCTATGCTGGCGAAGCCACACGTGAGGAATTGCTCGAGTCAGAGCTTGCCGCATACCACAGCGCCGGCACCTGCACCTTCTACGGCACGGCCAACAGCAACCAGCTGCTGATGGAGTTCATGGGGCTGCATGTGCCGGGCGCGGCCTTCGTCCCGCACGACAGCGGGCTGCGCGACCAATTGAGTGCGGAAGCAGCCAAGCGGTTGGTGGCCCTGACCGCAACAGCTGGTCGGTACCGGCCCATCGCGGACATCGTCGACGAACGCGCGGTGGTCAACGCCGTTGTCGGGCTGCTCGCAACCGGTGGTTCATCGAACCACACGATTCACCTTGTTGCGATCGCACGGGCGGCCGGCATTGTGCTCACCTGGGATGATTTTGATGAGCTCTCCGGTGTGGTGCCACTCCTGTCCAAGGTTTACCCGAACGGGCAGGCTGACATCAACCAGTTTCACGCGGCTGGCGGTGTCGGCACGGTGCTCGCCGAACTGCTGGACGCCGGTCTGCTGCACCGCGACGTCAAGACCGTAGTCGGCGACGATCTCGCCGACTACGCGACCGAGCCGAAATTCGAGGACGGCCGGCTGGTGAGTGTGCCGTCGCCGAAGCCGGGCCAGGCACCCGATATCATTGCCGCCGCGTCCGCACCGTTTGCACCGGAGGGCGGACTCAGGTTGGTTGAGGGCAACCTCGGGCGAGCTGTGGTCAAGGTGTCGGCGGTCGACCCGGCGCACCGAATCGTTGAAGCACCGGCTCAGGTCTTCGACTCACAGAGCGGCGTCCACGACGCCTACGCAGCCGGCGAACTCGACCGCGATGTGGTCGTGGTGGTGCGCGGCCAGGGGCCGCGCGCGAACGGCATGCCGGAGTTGCACAAACTCATGCCGCCGCTGACGCTGTTGCAGGACAAGGGACACCGTGTCGCGTTGGTGACTGACGGTCGGTTGTCCGGTGCGTCTGGTGTGGTGCCGGCGGCGCTGCACGTGTCGCCGGAGGCGGCAGCCGACGGACCGATAGCGCGCATCCAGGACGGTGACCTGATTCGCGTTGATTGTGAACAGGGCACGCTGGCGCTGCTGGTCGATGAAGCAGACTGGTCCACCCGCACCCCGGCACCGGTTTCGCCATCTGAACCCGGCCTGGGCCGAGAGCTCTTTGCGGTGTTTCGTCAGCAGGTGACATCAGCCGAGCTCGGTGCGAGTGTGATTGAAACTGAATGCGACAGTAACGGGGTGAGCCATGTCGAAGGTGTTTGAGCAACTGGGCACGTGCCCGGTCATACCGGTTATCGTGATCGAAAATCTCGAGCACGCCGTGCCGATGGCAGAAGCCCTGCTTGAAGGCGGGCTCGAAGCGCTGGAAGTGACGTTGCGCACGCCGGACGCGCTGGCAGCCATCGAATCGATCGCCCGCGCGTTGCCCGATGCCATGGTCGGTGCTGGCACGCTGATCGAGTCGGCGCAGTTTCAACAGGTGGTTGACGCTGGCGCGCGATTCGGCGTGAGTCCGTGCCTGACGGACAGCCTTGCGACGGCCGCGCAAGCGTGCGATTTGCCCTGGCTGCCCGGCGCTGTCACCGCAACCGAGGTGCAGGCGGCGCGAGAGCGCGGCATCACGGATCTGAAGTTCTTCCCCGCTGGTACGAGCGGTGGGCCCGGCCAGCTCAAGAGCCTGGCGGCTGTCTACGCCGACGTGCGCTTTTGCCCGACAGGTGGCGTCTCGGCCGATAATCTCGACAGCTACTTGTCGATCCCGGCCGTTGTCGCTGTAGGCGGCTCCTGGTTGACGCCGGCGGACGCTGTCGCAGCAGGAGATTGGGGTGCCGTCACGAGAATAGCGCGAGAAGCCTGCGCCGCTGCAGTATCTTCCACAAGCTGACAGTGCAGGTGGGGTGGATATGGCAGATGTAACCGGGTCGTCAACCCGCGAAGGGGGATGTTTGTGTGGCGCGGTACGATTTTGCGTCACGGGACCACTGCGCAAGGTTGTCTATTGCCACTGTGAACAATGCCGCCGAACCAGTGGCCATTTTGTCGCCGCAACCGGTGCAGACCGCAACGCAATCGAGATGACGGAAGACGCCGGGTTGCGGTGGTTCGTGTCATCCGAATCCGCCAAGCGGGGTTTCTGCGCGCAGTGTGGTAGCAGCCTGTTCTGGCAGCGCAACGACAGCGACCACACCTCCATCATGGCCGGCGCAATAGACGACAAAAATGCCCTTACCGCCGATCGCCATATCTACGTGGCAGACAAGGCGTCTTATTACCCGGTCGACGACAGTCTGCCGTGTTTTGAACAGTCTGATTGACGCGCTAGTGGCCGCTGCTGGTTACAACGATGCATTGCCTGGTAATACAACCCGTGTATGGAGCGCAGCTCAGAGTTGATCGACAACCCGTTACCGTAGTCGGTCCGTCTGTTGCGGATCGCACGCTGGGAAAGGTGTAGGTGGAATAGGCGACTGATCGCGGACTGCTTTCAGTGCTCTCGAAGGGAGTCTGGTACCGGGGGGGGGACTTGAACCCCCACAGCCTTGCGGCCGGCGGATTTTGAATCCGCTGCGTCTACCAATTCCGCCACCCCGGCAGGTGAGGATCGTCAAGCCGACAAGGATAGGGGATGTTCGGGGTGTGGTCAAAGCGCCACTGCGAAATGCCTCCTTCGACTGCTACCATCGCCGCATGAAGCTCAGCGATTTCCACTTCGACCTGCCCGACACTCTGATTGCACAGCACCCGCCCGTTGAGCGCAGTGCGGGGCGTCTGCTCGAGTTCGGTCGCCGGATGGCGCCCGTCGATCGCCTGGTCCGGGATCTGCCCGACCGTGTGCTGCCCGGCGATCTCATGGTGTTCAACAACACGCGCGTGTTGCGGGCGCGCCTTCGGGGCCGCAAGACCGAAACGGGCGGGCGTGTCGAGTTGCTGGTCGAGCGGGTGCTCTCGGACAACGAGGCGCTCTGCCAGATCGGCTCGAGCAAGCCCGTGCGCGCTGGCACATCGATCACGCTCGACAGCGGGTTGTCTGCAGAGGTCTTGTCCCGCGAGGCTGGGTTCTGTGCAGTACGCTTTGACACCGCTGATTTGCATGCCGTCTTGCAGGGAGAGGGTGAATTGCCGTTGCCACCCTACATTGCGCGATCTGAAAACGACGCTGACGAAGAACGCTATCAGACGGTCTATGCATCGTGCCCGGGGGCTGTCGCGGCGCCGACAGCGGGCTTGCATTTTGATACGGCGCTGTTCGATGCGCTGGCACAGCGTGGTGTCGAGACAACCGAGATCACCTTGCACGTGGGCGCGGGAACCTTCCAACCGGTGCGGGTCGATAATGTCGCCGAGCACCGCATGCACGCGGAATGGCTCACGGTAAGCGAGGAGGTCGCGGACGCTGTGCGGGCATGTCAGGCCCGAGGTGGGCGAGTGATTGCCGTTGGTACCACCTCGGTGCGTGCGCTGGAAACGGCGGCGCGCGCATCGGATGGCAGGATCGCGCCCTATACCGGCGACAGCCGGTTGTTCCTGACGCCAGGCGAACCCTTTCACGTGGTCGATGGCATGCTGACCAACTTCCACCTGCCGGGCTCGACCCTGTTGATGCTGATCAGCGCGTTTGCCGGCATGGAGACTGTTCGCGAGGCCTATGCCCATGCTGTGACCGAGCGCTATCGGTTTTTCAGTTACGGCGACGCCTGTCTGATCTGGCCATAACGAATTATCATAATCTGATATGATGATATAACTACTAATTGAGGTGAATCCATGCCAACCGAATTTTCACCGCTGGCGTCTACCGCTGGCGGCATCCTGATCGGGGTCTCGGCACTCTGGATGATGGCCGCGCTCGGGCGGATTGCCGGTATCAGTGGTTTGCTGGGTCGGCTGTTGCCGCCTGACGCGGCGACCGGCGAGTCGCGGCGCATCAGTATCGGGTTCATAGCCGGTCTGTTGCTCGCACCGGTGGTCATGCTGCTGTTCGGTGAATCGGTTGTGCAGACGGTCTCACTCGATTTGGTGCTCATGGCGGTGGCCGGGCTGTTGGTCGGCGTCGGCACGGCCGTCGGCAGCGGCTGCACCAGCGGCCACGGCGTCTGTGGTCTGTCGCGGTTGTCGGTGCGGTCGCTGGCCGCGACAGTCACCTTCATGCTGGCCGCCGGTATCACGGTGTACGTGGTTCGGCACGTGATGGGAGCGGGTGCATGAGCCTGCTGATGGCCGTATTGGCTGGCGCGGTGTTCGGGGCCGGTCTGTTGCTCTCGGGCATGGCGAACCCTGCCAAGGTGCTCAATTTTCTCGACGTCGCCGGTGAGTGGGACCCGAGTCTCGCGTTCGTGATGGGCGGTGCAATTGCCGTCACCCTGCCAGGTTACCGCTGGCTCCGCGGATGGAAGGCACCGCTCTTTTCAGATACCTTTCAGTGGCCTGACAGCACAGTCATCGACCGCCGTCTGATAACCGGCGCGGTTCTGTTCGGTGTTGGCTGGGGCCTTGGCGGGTTGTGTCCGGGCCCGGCCATTGTCGCGGCGCCACTGCTTGCGCCGGGCGCATTGGTTTTTCTCGTTGCCATGGTTGCCGGATTGGCGTTGGCCCGCCGCTTCACCTGAATGTCACCCGACAAGAGGTCCAGATGATCAAACCCGATGTAGAGCACTTTTTCGACACCGATACCAACACCTTCACCTACATCGTCGCCTGCCCGGAGACGAACCGGTGTGCTGTCATCGATTCTGTTGCGGATTTCGATCAGCCCGATGGGCGCGTCCGGTACGACTCGGCCGACAAGGTGATCGCCCGTGTCAGAGAACGTGGGCTTGAGGTGGATTGGGTGCTCGAAACCCATGTGCACGCGGACCACTTGTCGGCAGCGCCTTATCTGCGCCGCGAGCTTGGCGGCAAGATGGGAATTGGCAGCGAGATCATCTCCGTGCAGGAGATATTCGGCAAGGTGTTCAACGCCGGGCCGGACTTCCCGCGCGACGGTCGGCAGTTCGATTGCCTTTTTGGTGATGGTGAGCAGTTCTCGATTGGCGCACTCCAGGCCAAGACGATCCACACGCCCGGGCACACACCGGCGTGCATGAGCTACGTGATCGGAGATGCCGTGTTTGTCGGGGATACGCTGTTCATGCCGGACTTCGGCACAGCGCGTTGCGACTTTCCAGGTGGCAGCGCCGAGACACTCTATGACTCGGCGCAAAAGCTCTTCGCGTTGCCGGGCGAGACGCGCATGTTCATGTGCCACGACTACCTGCCGGATGGCGGCGTGCGAGACGAGTTCTGCTTCATGACAACCGTGGCCGAACAGCGCGAGAAGAACTACCAACTCAACGCCAGCACGGCGCGTGATGAATTCGTCGCGATGCGCAATGCACGCGATGAAGGCAACTCGGCGCCACGGCTGCTCTATCCCTCGGTGCAGGTCAACATGCGCGCCGGACACCTGCCCGAATCCGAAGACAACGGTCAGGCCTACCTGAAGATCCCACTCACCAGTAGTGACCGCGGCAGCTGAGCCCGGGGGTCAGGCACGCTCCCGCAATTGTTGCCGGAGCAGGTCGATGTGCTGCCGCAGGGTGTAGAGCTCGTGGTAGAAGGAAAGCGGCACATCGACCCGGCGAATCTCGTTCTCGATTTCGTCGATGGCCCGCAGGCAGTCGTCTGGCCGCCAGCGGCCCGATGCGTCGTGTGACGCCGAATCGATCATCTGCACTTCGTCATACCACTGGTAGATGCGACGCCGCATTCGCCACCGGTAGGTCGGTGGCAACAACCGGCTCATCGGCAACATCAACGCGATCAGAGGCACCAGCATGATCTTCATGCGGTCGAGCAGGTTGGCCATCCAGAATGGCAGATAGCGTTGCAGAAACGGCGGGCCGTTCTTGAGGTAGCGCGCAGCGTCGCTGTGGATCGGGTCGTCGAGCCAGCGGGCGGACGGAAAGGTTTCGGGCTCGGCCAGCAAAGAGCCCGCGCCGTGTTGCGCGGTGACCGTCTGCATCAGCAACTGCACCAGCGCCGGGTGGATGTCGCTGCGCGCGACCAGGGTCGCAGCCGGTGCGAGCAGCTGAATGTCCTGTGCCGGCCGGTTTTCGGCCAGCGACAGGCTGCCCGCGTAGAGAACCAAGGGCTCGAGGAAAGGCAGGTGGCGCGCATAGGCCGGTGCTCTCGCAAAGGGCATGGCGCGCACGGCGGGGTTCTCGAGTAATGCCAGGATCGCGGGCGAGCGGGGTGAGCCCACCCGGAACACGGCGTCGAGTTCGCCGTCGTTCATGGCCTCTGCGGCGTCTCGGCCGCCATCAACCCGGTTGTAGGATGACGCTTCGACGCGGTTGATTGAGAGCAGTTGCGTGGCCACGGCGTAGGTGCCGCTGCCGTCTGCGCCGAGGTCGATGCGTTTGCCGGCGAGTTCGTGCAGGTAGTCGATTGGCGCGTCGGCCAGTGTGAACAACCAGATCGGCTCGAAGTAGAGGCTCGCCAGACCGATGAGTTCGCTGTCGGCGTCCGCACGGCCGATACCGCCTTGAACGAATGCCACATCGACCTCGCCGGTGTCGTCTTGCAAGCGCTCGAGGTTTTCGATCGATCCGGCGGAGTTGACGATGGTCAGTGTCACCCCTTCCTGCGCGAGTGCTCTCTGGTAGGCCACAGCAGTCTGGTGGTACGCGCCGTCAGGCGACCCGGAGGATATCGTCAGTTCGCGCGGTGGAGCGGGTTCGACAAACTGGTACGCCATGTAGAACGCCAGGGCGACAATGAGCGCGGCAAAAATCAACCAGGGGCCGTGCAGTTGCCAGGAGCGGGCCTTCGCAATGGAAGCGCGAATCTCGTTGAGCATGGAGGCGTCTTGGGGCATCACGGGTTGTGGGGTTTCCGGGTCGAGTCAGTCGCCCATGCTACCAAGCACCGCAGCTGCGAACCGAGAACAAATACACCGCCCGCGGTGTGATCGAGGGTGGACATGTCACAGGCTGCGTGCCAGGCGACGGTCGTGCGAACGGCGGTGATAGAATGACGGCCTTGCCCTGCACACCGATCCCATGCAATTCGAACTCATCGCCCGCGACGGAGCCGCCCGTCGCGGCAGACTGGATCTGATCCACGGCAGCGTCGAAACGCCTGCGTTCATGCCGGTGGGCACCTACGGCACGGTCAAGGGCATGACACCCGAGGACGTCTCTGACAGCGGTGCCGATATTCTCCTTGGCAACACCTTTCACTTGTGGCTCAGGCCGGGCACGGAGGTCATCAAGGCGCACGGTGATCTGCATGACTTCATGCAGTGGGACAAACCGATACTGACCGACTCTGGCGGCTTTCAGGTGTTTTCCCTGGCCAAGCTTCGCAAGATCAGCGAGGAGGGCGTGCGCTTCCGCTCACCGGTGAATGGGGACGAGGTGTTCCTCGACCCGGAGACCTCGATGCGCATTCAGCGCGATCTCGGGTCAGACATCGTCATGGCATTCGACGAGTGCACACCGTACCCCGCCACGGCCACCGAGGCCCGCGTGTCGATGGAACTCTCGATGCGGTGGGCAGCACGTTGCCGGGAGGCGCACGGCGACAACCCCAATGCGTTGTTCGGCATTGTTCAGGGTGGTGTCCACGCACCCTTGCGGCGTGAGAGCGCAGCCGCGCTGCAGGATATCGGATTCGACGGCTACGCCATCGGGGGGCTTGCGGTCGGTGAACCCGCCGACGAGCGCAACGCCGTGTTGGAGGTAGTCGATCCGCTGTTGCCGGTTGATCGTCCCCGCTACCTCATGTGGGTGGGCAAGCCGGTGGACTTTTTCGATGGTGTGGCGCGGGGCGTCGACATGTTCGACTGTGTGATTCCCACGCGCAACGCACGCAACGGCTTTCTCTACACCAGCCGCGGTGTCGTGAAATTGCGCAATGCCACGCACCGTTTCGACACTTCGCCGATCGATCCCGACTGCGCCTGCCCGACCTGCCAGCGATACAGTCGCAGCTACCTTCACCACCTGGGTCGCTGCAACGAGATGCTCGGTGCGCGTTTGAACACGGTACACAACCTGTATTTCTATCAAACACTGATGCGCGGTATCCGCGAGTCGATCGAGCAGGGTCGATTTGAATCGCACCGTCGAGAGGTGCTCGACCGCATGGGCGAGCAGGCGTGAAACGGGTGTTGATGGTCGCCAACCGGCCCTCGCCGAACACGGCTCGGCTCTGGGATGCCGCCGCGCGCGGGTTGAAACATCCCGATCTGGACGGCATCGACGCAATCTGTCTCGACCCGCTCGACGCTGGCCCGGACGCGCTGCGCAATGCCGACGCGATCCTGATCGGTACTACAGAGAATTTCGGCTACATCAGCGGGCTGGTGAAAGACTTCTTCGAGCGGGTCTATTACGCCTGTGAAGGCGAGACGGAAGGTTTGCCGTTTGTGTATTACGTGCGCGCGGGCCGGGACGGCACTGGCACTGTGCGCGCGATCAACGGCATAGCACAGGGGCTGGGGTGGCGACCGGTTCAGGCGCCGGTGGTGTTGCACGGTGATTGGCAGGACGGTTTCTGCGAACAGGTCGAGGAACTGGCCATGACGCTCGGCGCCGGGGTGTCTGCAGGCTTGTACTGAGGCGGCGGAAATCGTTGCCGTGTGAAGTCAGCGCGCAACCTGCCGCGGCAGGGGCGCGAGGCTGCACCGGCCGCAACGGCGGTGGTAGTGCTCAACCACTGCTCGGCTCTCGTCCGCGCGTCGAGCACTGCCTTGCTCGTCGTCGAGTTCAAGTCGGTGCCGCAACACCCGCCGAAACAGATAGCTGTCGCGGTATCCGAGCAGGGTGCTCTCATCCCGCTCACACGGCGACGTGCAATCGCGCTTGAACAGGGTCACGTGACCGAAGCTCGGCACTTCGCCGCGTGCGACGCGTTCGCCGAGGCGGGTGTCATCGAGCAAGCCGTGCAGCGCGATGCGCACAAATTCGGCCTGGGGCAGCTCCGGGTCGGTGAAGGCTGTGATCAACGCGGTTTCACCGTCCGAGTCGAGCCCGTACTCGCTGGCGAGAATGGCGAGGTTCTGCACCATATAGCGGTCGGCGGCGTCGAGGGTTTCATCCACCAGTGACACCATGCCGCGCATCATGCCGTCGGAGAGACCCAGTTGATCCTGGTAGTGCGGGTCTTTGCGACTTTGCACGATTTCGCCTGCAAGTTTGTCCACCAGTGGCCGCGTGATCGGGCCGCGTACACGCTCTGCCCAGTAGATGCGGATACCGCTGTGTCGCCACCAGCCTTCGAGGCTGTCCGGATCACGCACACTCTCGTTGAAGGTCGTCATGGTGTCGACGAGCTTGGTGATGATGCCGGCCACGGTGTAGGGCGTTCTCGCGTCGGTCGGGCGAATGCGCATGGTGGTGTAGCGGCCGACGTCATAGGCCGTGCGCACGGTTCGCAGGCCCGGCGACTCCAGAGTCTGATTGGCCTTGCGTGTACCCTGGCTTGCATTTCGCGCATCGGTGACCTCGCCTACCATGGCCGCTATGGGCGCACCAAAGCGCTTGCGCAGCAGTCTGAGCGAGTGGTAATAGCCCGACACGACACTCGAACCGTCCTCGACAACGTCGTGCATCATCGCGGCCGCTGCCGTGCTGACATCGAGGTTCTCGCCAAACTCGCGCCAGGCTGCGTTGGCGAGTCCAAAAGCGTGCGATGCCATAGTGACCCGGGACTTGCGTCGACACTTGTCGAGGTGTCTGGTGACTTCGAGCGCGGCGAGGTGCAGGGTGTTGATGTCGTTCGGCCAGGCGGCCGCGTCGAAGTACTCCATGAGCGGCAGGTTGTTGTGTACTTCGTGTACTGCTCGCCCGCGGCGCCCGACCAGCCGGAACCGTTTGCGCGGATCGCTCAGGACATCTTTCACCGATTGCAGCAGCGTGTGCTCAAGTGGCTCGCGCAAGGCGTGGTAGTCGATACCGGGCAGGTCAAAGGCCGCGCAAGTGAGTTTGTAGTCGATCTCGAGCTGCGTGCGCTCGGGGAAATCGCTGCGGGTGTCGATGCCGGCGGCCTTGAGTTCGGCGAGTTTATCCGGACACAGGGTCGAGATGATCTGCTCGCCGGCAGCTCGCGCCGAGAGACGCAGGCGCGAGGCCGTGATCGCGCCGATGGCGTTGGCGTAGCGTGGCGTGACACTAAGGTGAGCCGTTTCACCGAGCTTCCAGGCGTCGAGAAAGTCGGCGTATTGCTGGCGCAAGTTGCGCACGTGCAAGGCGACCTGCTTGCCGAACTGGGTTTCGATGTAGGCGTTGTCGACAACCGGCGCATCTTCGATTTCGAGCGTTGCCAGGCGGTCTTTCTTGCCCAGGCAGTTGTGGATCAATGTGGCGACAACGAGATTGAGCGTGATGCGCCGGTCGCCGCCCCCTTGGCGGCCGTAACGACGGATGCCCTGCATCATGACGCCACTGAGCACGACGCCGTTGATGCTCGGTTCGAGCTTGGGCAAGCGATTGGTGTTGATCTCCGACGCCCAGCCGGGGTGGTCTGCCGGGATCTGATCCGGGTGGATGTCGAATGGGTCGATTGGCAGGTCTGGTTGGAAGACGCTGGCGAGAATTTCGCGCCCACGCATGGTTGCCAGGGTTGCGTGCGGGATATCCCGCACGGGGATGCTGGACTCGATTTCAGCGTTTCGCCAGGCGGTCGAGACCGGGCCGATCAACGCCCGTTCGTCGTCGAGGGTACTGGCAATCAGGCGGTAGGCCCGGATCATCTTGCCAAGCTTGCCGGGTTCGGTTGAGACCTCGCCGGTTGCGGCGTTGAGTCCGGCGCGCGTCATGCGTCAGCCCGCGTTGGCCCGGTTGTGTACGGTGGGCATGATCACGATGCCCCCGCGACTTCCCTGATGATACCGCACAGTTTTTCGGTCGCGGCCTCGGCAGAGATGGTGCTGGTGTCGATCTGGTGATCCGCCTGGCTGTAGAA
>CALDHJ010000382.1 GCA_937941555.1 uncultured Granulosicoccaceae bacterium
GGCGGGAAGGTGATGGTCTTCGACGCGCCCACCGACACGCCGAGCACCACCACAAACGGCGCGATCAACCAGGCGGCCACGGCAAAAAGGTAGATGCGCTTCACCGCGTGCTCCTCCCCGTGGCACCGCGGGTAGTCAGCATCGAGAGCAGCAGGATCACTGTCGTCACGATCAGCATCACCACTGCGAGCGCTGCGCCGAGCGGCAGGTTGGCATCTCCCAGCGCCTTGTCGCTGATGATGACCGTCATCGTCCAGTCCTTGGGGCGCCCGAGCATGGTCGGCATCACGAAGACGCCGAGCAGGTAGACGAACATTGTCAAGGTGACCGACAGCAAGGTGGTGCGAAAGGTCGGCAAGAGTACGGTGAAGAACACTCGCCAGGGTGGCGTGCCGAGGGTCATGGCGGCTTCCTCCAGGCTGCGGTCCCGGCGGGCGGCCTGGGGGAAGAGGATCAGCGCCACGATCGAGAAGCCGATGGTCACCATGCCCACCATCATCGCGCCGAAACTCGGTGAGAGCGAACGCGGGTTCTCCCAGATCCCAAGCGCACCGAAGAGTCGCGGCAGGCCTGCGCTCTCGGAGAGCAGAATCAACCAGGAGAAGCCGACGATCACTTCACTCAGGCACATCAGCGAGAGCAGGAGAATGACCCAGAAGAGCTGCCAACGCCGCGAGAGATCCACGATCACCAGCACCGCCGGGAAGGCGATCACCACCACCAACACCGCGCCGAGCAGCGATGACCACAACGAACGCAGCGACACGGTGTAATAGAAGGATGAGAAAAAGGTCTTGTAGTTGTCCCAGACGAACGCTTCTTTGTAAAACGCCATCGGATCGGGCTTGTAAAAGCTCACGATCACCATGAAGATCAGCGGCACCACGAAAAAGACGCCGAGTGTCAGCAATGTGCCGAGCCCCAGCGCATAGGCGGTGGCGGTGTCGGCGCGCGAGGCGGTGCTCACGCGGGCAATACCCAGGCGTCTGCGGCGTCCCAATTCAGATAGACACTGTCGCCCGGCGCGAGATGCGGCGCCTGGTTGGCGAAGCACCGACACTGCAACAGCGTGCCGTCGACGTCCACGCAGCCTTCCCAGAGTGCGCCGAGGTATTGGCCCGACACATAGGTGCCGCGCAAAGCGGCGTTGGTCTGGTCGGTGGACAGCCCAAGCGCTTCGGGCCGCACTGCGATCGTACAGCGGCCGCGCTGCGTTGACAGCGTGCCGGCCGGTACGCCAAGCGACTGCTCGCCGAAGTGTACGGCGTCTGCGTCAATCTCGAGGTCGAGCAGGTTGGTCTCGCCGAAAAACTCGGCGACGAACCGCGTAGCCGGCTGCGCGTAGAGGGTTTGGGGGGCGTCGGCCTGCTCAATCCGTCCGTCGTGCATCACGACCACCCGGTCGGCCAGGGCCATCGCCTCACGTTGATCGTGGGTGACAAACACCGTGGTGACGCCGAGCTGGCGTTGCAGCGCCTTGACCTCGGTCTGCATCTGGTCGCGCAGGCCGGCGTCGAGCGCCGAGAAGGGTTCGTCCATGAGGAAGATCGCTGGCTGCAAGGCCAAGGCGCGTGCGATCGCGACGCGCTGTCGTTGGCCCCCGGACAGCGCCGAGACTGCCCGTCGTGCCAGGCCTGGCAATCCGACGAGTTCGAGCAGGCGTTGGACTTCGGTCTCGGAGTCTGCCGGTGCGGCGCCACGCAGGCGCAGGCCGTAGGCGATGTTTCCGCCGACATCGAGGTGTGGAAACAGGGCGAGCGACTGGAACACCATGCCGATGTTGCGGCGGTGGCACGGCACCGCGCTGAGGTCGGCGCCGTCGAGAGTGAGCGTGCCCGTGTCCTGACGGTCGAGGCCCGCGATCAGCCGCAGCAGCGTGGTCTTGCCGCAGCCCGAGGCACCGAGCAGGCAGATGAATTCGCCCGAGGCGATGTCGAGGGAGACATCCTTCAGGGCGTCGAAATCGCCAAAGCGTTTGCTGATGCGGGACAGCGACAGGTGGGCCATGGCAGCGTCACGGAGTTGCGGAACATCCGATCATGTCCCGAGCATCACACGGCTTGGTTGCAGCCTGCTCAAAAGAGTGCCGGTTACTCCGTGTAAACCGACCTTGATTTTTTTGCGCTGGCTGCGCCTTGCAGTGGACTCGCTCGGAACGCTGTCGAAAGCTCCTCAGGCTGGCAGAGAAGGCACCACGGGTTAATGGCCCGTGGTGCGACGGGTGCTTATTGCGCGATCATTTCCTGGTACTTCGACTCCAGCCAATCGCCTTCGCGCAGGTGGATGTGGGTCTGGACGCGAATCGGCTCGATGTCGCTGCCCACCGCCGAGAACTCTTCGTCGGTCAGGTCCATGCTCTCGCGTGGCACAACCGGGAATACGCCCATGGTGCGCGCCATGCTGGCCTGCACTTCAGGGCGGCTCACATAGTCGAGGAATTTCTCGACCGCGGAGATGTTCTTGGAGTCACGCGGCGTCACCCAATAGGCGTCTGCCACCACGCCGCCTTCCTTTGGGAAGGTTGAGGCGATCGGCTTGCCGTCCCAGATCGAGAGCATGGCGACGTCATGGTAATACAAGCCCGCGTTCAATTCGCCGGCCTCGAGTGACTGCTGAAACTGCCCTTCGTCGCGGTACCAGAGGCTGACCTGCGGTTTGAGTTCGGCGATCTTGGCGATCACCTGCTCAAGGCCTTCGCGGGTCTCCATGATCTCGTAGCCGCCGAAGAAGGTCTTGGCAGTCGCTTCCATCAGGCCCGAGTTGGGCGTGGTGATGATGCCGAGCTTGTTGTCCCACTTGTCTTCCCAGAGGTCGGCCCAGCTTGCCGGTGCATCGGGTGCGAAGTCGGTGTTGGTGACGAAGGTGGTGTAGAAGGCGAGTGCGCCGACGCCGTAGGCCATGCCGCCGTCATCAAGGATCACGTACCCGTCCTTGAGTGCTTCGGTGCCCGCCATGTTGGCGGGGTTGAGCTTGGCCCAAAGTCCGGCTTCGTTGCCGCGGATCAGGACTTCGTCGGTTACGAGTGAGAGGTCTGCCGGTGCCTGCTTGGCGCGCGCAGCCGCCATCAGCTGAGTCATCCACGCCGAGTCTTCGGGCTGCGCGATGGATTTGACCTCAATGCCGGTCTCGGCGGTAAAACCTGGGTAGATTTCAGCTGCCAGCGTTTCTTCAAAGAAACCGCCCCAGGCGCTGATGGTGAGGGTCTCGGCGACGGTTGTGGTGGACGCGAACGTGAGGGATGTGGCGGCAAAGGCCAGCGCGCGGACTGAGCGGATCATCGGGTATCTCCTTGAAGCGTTGAAGGCTGGCAACCGCGACCCGAAGTGCGTTGGACACGGGCTCGTCTTAAGGTGCCAGGACATAATTTTGGCCGCCAAGTTACCACAAAGCGCCGTTTGCAACGTTCCACTTTGGGCCGTTTATCGATGGGTGAGGCGAACGCCGGCCGCGGCTGCGGTAGAGTGGCGCGCGCGGCGATCGGGATTTCGAACGAGGCGGTATCGGGCCGGGAACAACGGCCAACGGACACACGACATGAATGAACTGGAGTGCATCAGGGCCTTCGTCAAGGTGGTTGAAGCCGGCAGCTTCACCGAGGCTGCGCGTCAGTCCGGCACGGTGAAATCGGTGATCGCCAAGCGCGTGAACCAACTCGAATCACATCTCGAACTGCTGCTCCTGCAGCGCTCGACCCGGCGCATGGCGATCACCGATGCCGGCGCGGATTTCTACGAGCGCGCGGTCCATCTGCTGGCTGAACTCGACCACGCCAAGGCGGCGGTCAGTTCAGTCGAGTGGGGGCTGACGGGCAATTTTCGCGTGAGCTGCATTCCCTCCTTTACCGCGACCTACCTCGCCGATGATCTGTGTGAGTTTCAGCAGGCGCACCCGGATCTCACGATCGAGCTGCAACACCACGGCCGCTTCTGCGACCCGGTGCAGGAGGGCTTCGACGTGTGCTTGCAGCCAGGCGCGAGCGACAGCGGCATCCTCGAGAAGGTGGATATCCTGCCGCTGAGCCGCCTGATTGTCGCGACGCCGGGCTACCTCGAGCGCCATGGCGAGCCCACCGACCTCGAGGCGCTTCGCCAACACGCCTTCGTTCACAACAACCATGTCGAACCCGATTGCCTCATCCCGGTGTTTGATGGGGGGCGTCGAGTTGAGGTGGCGATCAAGCCGAACCTGCTGACCAACAGCACCTGGATGCTCAGGGCGGCGGTGATGCGCGGCCACCACCTCGCGCTGATGCCGGCCTTCTTCATCGAACAGGAACTTGCGACGGGACAATTGGTGCCGGTGTTGTCGGATCGACGGGTCGATTGTCCGCAGCTGTCGGCCTTCTACCGCCGCTCGGCCCACGTGCCGATGAAGGTGCGCATCTTCATCAACTTCCTGCGCCAGAAGTACGGTGGCCAGACGCCGGTCTGGGAGCAGCGCATCGTCTCGGCCTGCCCGGCACTCGGC
>CALDHJ010000383.1 GCA_937941555.1 uncultured Granulosicoccaceae bacterium
CATTTCGTATGAAGTGTACGGCGCCCATCTTGTAGCCCATCTGTACAACACCGGTTCCAACCTTGGTCGGTACTTTCGCGATGGACTGTCGATCTATGCCAAGGCCGGTGCCGGTGGAATGCAGAACGAGGCGACCGTCCCGTTCGAGCAACTGAATGCAGCGCACCTGACCTATGGTCTCGGGGTGTCAGGGCTCATGGGCGCCGGCTTCAGCTGGAGACTCGAGGCTGAAGCCTACGACGAAGATGCGGTGATGGTGATGTTGGGCCTGGTCAAGCGCTTTGGCGATGTGCCGGACCCGTCCCCGCCGTCGGTCGACTATTTCGATTCCCAACGTGGCACCGCGCGGGAACCTGACACCGACGTTGCTGACACTGTCGAGGCCGGTACCGACGACGTGACCCCCTCGGACGGCGGGGCGACTGTCGTAGCCATCGACGACTCGGTGACAGTGAATGGCGTAACGGGCTCGGCTGACGTCGATGATGAAGCAGCTGTCGTCGCAGCTGATCCGGTTGAGTCACTGAGCACAACCGAAGTTGAAACGCCGGAGCTGCCTCAGGATTCGGATGGCGATGGCGTGCTGAACGCCGACGATCGTTGTAACGGCACAGCCGAGGGGCTGGCCGTGGACGAGCGGGGTTGCAGCTTCACCGGCATCGTTGAAGGGTTGTTCTTTGCCAGTAGCTCATCGGCTCTGAGCCGAACCGCGATGGACATACTCGATAATGTCATCATCGAGCTGATCCGCTACCCGGCCGTGTTGCTCGAGGTGCAGGCACACACGGACAACCGCGGGCCAGCGCGAGGCAACCTGACACTCTCGCAGCAGCGCGCCCAGGCCGTTGTGCAGTACATGGTGCAAGGTGGCGTCAGCGCCTCGCGGCTGCGCGCAGTGGGGTATGGCGAATCTCGACCCGCCTTCCAGAATGCGACCGAAGAAGGGCGTCAGCGCAACCGCCGTGTGGAGTTCCGCACGGTCGATCCGCAAGGCGGTAGTTGACCGGACCCGGCGGAGTCCAGCCACTCAAACGTGGCTGGGCTTGGCGTCGCGTCAGCCGGCGTACTCGGTGCCCTCGAGCGGATCATAGGGCAGAGACGCTGGAAACAGTTCGATGCCCGAGGCGTGGTGCAGCGTCGACGCACGGTACTCGAGACGCACCACGGCAATCGCGGTTAGCGTGCCGTCGACCTGCACACTCGACACCATATCCCCCGCGGCATTGCCATCAGTTGTCAGCAGCGGATCTCCCGGTCTGATCAAGGCCCCATCACCTGACCCCGTGTAGTGCAACATGCGTCGCTTCTGCTTCCCGAGATAGCGTGTGCGAGCCACGATCTCTTGCCCGGGGTAACACCCCTTGCTGAAGCTCAGGCCGTCGATCAGATCCATGTTGAGCATTTGCGGGACGAAACGGTCGCTGGCAGCTCCGGACAGAATCGGCTCTCCGGCCTGCATTCGGGTGCGACGCCACCAGTCGGACGAGTGCGGCGACAGTGCGTCGGACGCTGACAACGCCTCCAGCAGGTGTGCCTGCGTCCCTACCAACACGGTCGAGGGCACGGCATCTGACAACCGGTAGGCGCGAAGACCACCCGCCCGGATGCCTTCGCCCGTGTCGGTCGGGGTGAGGCCACCCAGCGCCGCAGAGGACAACAAGGCCTCACCGCGCAGCGCGACAACCGTGAGCGTGTCTTCGATGTCGAATGTTACGTCTGCGCGCATCGCAAAAAGCCGCAGACGTTTGAGCAGCGCGTCGGTTTCACTTGTCGGAAACCACATCAGAAAATCGGCCCCGTCGCGCATCAGATGGAAAACCGCGAGCAGGCGACCCTTTGGCGTGCAATAGCCGTTGAGCTGTATGCCGTTCGGATTCAGTGCGTCAACGTCGTTGCAGAACTGTCCCTGTAGAAAGGCCGCTGCGTCACCACCGGATACTCTCACCAGGACCCGTTCCTGCGGCGCGATCACGGCGATTTCGCCGTTGCGCATCGGCTCTCGCTTGAATTCGAACAATTTGTCCCAACGCATAACTCTGTTACCCCGGTAAGTACCGTGATTGGTGCAAGATACTGCACCAAATTGCTCTGATTGTGCAGCGATTTGCTGCAAACATGTCGACTACGCTGCCACACTTTTACATTGAAGCGGTGCAGGATAGACTAGCTTCAAGGGACTGCCATACAGTTGAAGAATTCCATGAATTCGCCGAAGGCCACCGATTCCGGCACTGATCCTGCCGAAGATTCTGCGACGCCCCAGTCGCACCCTGAAGACGCACCCGCAACGCCAGCCGACGCAGCAGATCCTGCGGTCGAGCACGGCGGTCCAAAAGGACTGGAACCCACACGCTACGGCGATTGGGAACGCAAAGGCCGTTGCATTGATTTCTAAGTCCGCACAGGACCGTCTCAGAACCCCCTATTCGAAGTACAAACACGAAGGTAGACGTTCATGACCTGGACAGACAAACGGCCGATGTCGCCGCACTTGCAAATCTACAAACTCCCGATGACGGCTGTCCTGTCGGTTCTGCACCGCGGAACTGGCGCTGCACTCGGACTCGGCGGTTTGCTGATCGTCTGGATCCTTGCCCGCGCGGCAGGGGGTGAAGAGAGCTTTGCCGCGGCCTCCTGGGTATTCAGCAGTTTTCTCGGTCGCCTCGTTCTGTTCGGGTTTACCGCGGCGCTCTATTACCACTTCTGCAACGGCATTCGACACCTGCTCTGGGACGCCGGTCGCGGACTCGATCTCGAGTCGACGCGCAAGAGCGGTTATATCGTCGTCGGGGCGTGCATCGCCCTGACCCTCGTCACCTGGCTGGTCGCCATTTAGTCGGAGAATCACCATGAGCACCTCTGAAATGCGCTCGCCGCTGGCGCGAGCAAAAGGGTGGGGTTCGGCCAAGTCGGGCACACACCACTTCTGGGTTCAGCGGCTGACAGCGCTCGCCCTGATCCCGCTCACTCTCTGGCTGTGTTTCGGGCTCGCATCCCTGCCCAGCATGGATTACGCGGAATTCGTCGCTTGGCTGAGCTCGCCGTTCAGCGCGGTGATGATGATCCTGACCCTGATCGCCGTGTTCTACCACTACGCACTGGGTCTGCAGGTCATCATCGAAGACTATGTCTCCAACCACGCGGTGCGAACCGCAGCGGTGATCGTGAGCCACTTCGTCAGCGTGATCCTCGCCGTGACGGGCATCTTCTCCGTCATCAAAATTGCCCTCGGAGCCTGAATATGAGCGCCTACAACATCATCGAACACCACTACGACGTGGTCATCGTCGGTGCCGGTGGCGCGGGCCTGCGTGCCACGCTTGGCATGGCGGCTGCGGGCCTGAACACCGCCTGTGTCACCAAAGTCTTCCCGACCCGTTCGCACACCGTTGCTGCGCAGGGCGGCATGAGCGCCTCTTTGGGCAACATGGGGCCCGACGATTGGCGCTGGCACATGTACGACACGGTCAAGGGCTCTGACTGGCTCGGCGATCAGGACGCCATCGAATACATGTGCCGTGAAGCGGTGCCCGCTGTGCTCGAACTCGAACACTATGGCGTGCCGTTCTCGCGCACCGAAGACGGCCGTATCTACCAGCGACCGTTTGGCGGCATGACACAAAACTACGGTGAGGGCCCGGCGGCGCAGCGCACTTGTGCGGCCGCTGACCGCACCGGCCACGCCATTCTGCACGCGCTCTACCAGCAGTCACTCAAGCACCAGGCGCAATTCTTCATCGAGCATTTTGCGGTCGACCTGATCATGGACGATGGCGAGTGCCGTGGCGTTGTGTCCTGGGATCTTGCGACCGGCGACATGCACGTCTTTCGCGCGCATCAGACCGTGCTCGCAACCGGTGGCTGCGGCCGCACCTATTTCTCCTGCACCTCGGCGCACACCTGCACCGGCGACGGCGGGGCCATGGTGTTGCGCGCGGGGCTGCCGCTCCAGGACATGGAGTTCGTGCAGTTTCACCCAACCGGCATCTACGGTGCCGGCGTACTCATCACCGAAGGTGTGCGCGGCGAGGGCGGTTACCTCACCAACAGCGACGGCGAGCGTTTCATGGAGCGCTACGCACCGAACGCCAAAGACCTCGCCTCGCGCGATGTCGTCAGCCGTTCGATGACCATGGAGATCAACGACGGCAAGGGTGTTGGCAAAGACGCCGACCACATCCACCTGAACCTCCAGCACCTTGGCAGCGATGTGATCAACGCACGCTTGCCGGGCATCGCCGAGAGCGCCAAGATTTTCTCAGGCGTGGACGTGTCCAAAGAGCCCATCCCGGTTCTGCCGACCGTTCACTACAACATGGGCGGCATCCCGACCAACTACCACGGCGAAGTCGTGACCCTCAAAGACGGCAACGCGGACACCGTGGTGCCGGGCCTCATGGCCATTGGTGAAGCGGCCTGTGTGTCGGTGCACGGGGCCAACCGCCTCGGCTCGAACTCACTGCTCGATCTCGTGGTGTTCGGCCGGGCTGCGGCCCTGCGCGCTGCAGAGACGG
>CALDHJ010000384.1 GCA_937941555.1 uncultured Granulosicoccaceae bacterium
GACAGCCCGAAACCACCCGAAAAACAAGAACAGGTCCCCAACACCCACCCCGTGGTTGCGCAGGTGGCTCAACGCCGCGCCGGCCTGGCCGAAGGCCGGGCGCCAGTCAGCGGCGCGCGAGCGGCTGGTGGCGTCGAGGTCGGGATCGAGGTGAACCCCGTGTGCGGGCCGGGTTCGCGGAGACAGCGCCGACACCAGGCTTGCAGTTGTCGGCGCTGCAGAGGAGATATCCCGGTAGCGCAGAGGCGATTCCCTGTCCGGAAATGGCAGCGATCTCAGACGGCCATCGGGCAGTATGGGGCTCGCGACTCCCCCAGCCGAGCTGTCAAAGCCCTTGCGGCTGATGATGAGCTTCACGCTCAATCCAGGGCTGGCAAGAGTTCCGGTAGCGCGTCGAGTGTGGAGATTTCATCAACCGGACCGCCACCGAGGCGTTCTCTGGGCTGCGCGGTACGGTTGATCCAGACAGCCTGGTAGCCGAAATACGAAGCACCCGAGACATCCCAGGCATTTGACGAGAGAAAACACACTTCTGATGCATCTGCGCCCATGCGGTCACAACCGAGCTGATACACCGCTGGATCGGGCTTGAAAAAGCGCAAGGGTTCGACGGTCACGATGTCGTCAAGCAACGCGCCCAGGTCCGAGCCTGCCACGGCCGCGTCCAACCACCGTCGCGTTCCGTTCGACAAGATGCCGAGCTTCCAGCCCCTCTCGCGAAGCGTACTCAGCGTGGCCGAGACCTCCGGGTAGGCTGACAACGTGGTGTAGGCATCGAGCAACGCCGCTCTCAGATTCACTGCGTCATCTTGCGGGAAGCGCTCCAGCGCAAAATCCAGCGCGTCCGCTGTCACGGTTTCGAAATCGACGTAGTCCTTCATCAAACTGCGGAGCCAGGTGTACTCAAGTTGTTTCTGACGCCACAGCGCAGACAGTGCGTCGGCCCGATCGTCCATGCGCTGCCGTAACAACGCGACGGCCGAGTGCACGTCGAACAACGTGCCGTACGCGTCAAACAGGCACACGCGTGTGCCGGCGAGTCGAGAGTTCATGCTCTGCTCCTATCGCGGTGGCACGGAGTAGGTGCCAGTGGCATGTGCAAACACCCGATCGGGTGCTCCAGGCCCGAATATGCTCACTTCACCGACCACCAGACGGCGCCCGACCTTCAGCGGTCGGGCGGACGCGATCAGATCGGCCGGCTCGGGTTTGCGCAAGAAATTGATATTGAGATTGGTGGTCACAGCCAGGGGCTCGAGACCGATCTGTGCGAGGACCAATAAATAGAGTGCAGCATCTGCTAGCCCCATCATGGTCGGGCCACTGATTGTGCCGCCCGGGCGCAGGGAATCGGATTGGAAAGGGGCACGCAGCGAAACGCAGTCGGCCTCGAGCCCTTCTACCGAGAGGTTCATGGACGCCGCAAACGGGAGCTCTTGCTGCACCAGCTGCATGAATGTCTCTTTGTCAATCCGACTCACAACGGCTTCCGACTCGACCCGAGCGCGATTGTGCCACAGCACGGTGAGATCGGAGCAAGGCAAAACCGAGACAGGATCGTGGCGAGATCGCAGCACATGCTCGAAATATGTGACACACACCGCAATCTGGCGCCGACCTGCTGTCCGACCTCAAGCGGTGAACGTAGTATCCAAAGTATTCAGATTTGGATCGCTGACACGGCGACTCAAGGTCTGAACAACCGGGATCCGAGTGTGTGATGAGTGAAACAGCGCACAGTCGCCCGGCAACGCATTCGAGACAATGCAGATTGCGCGAGTGCGCCCCAGTCGGGCGCGGTCGCTGGCAAATCGCATAATCAAGAGCATCAGCGCATGACATCAGATAGCAAGACGACAACGACCGACGACACGTCAGCCATGGCCTCCGCCAGCGAACTGCCGCGACGCGTGTTCTTCTTGTCTTCGGGGTCAATCGACGAACCCGCGATCGAAAAGCTGAGGGACAGCGACTGGGAGGTCGAGGTCTGTGAGACTGCGGCTCAGGCCCACACGCTGCTCAGCGACGGGGACTACCGCGTCGCGGTGGCATCGATCGAGGGCTTCTCCTCGCGTGAGAACAGCGCACTTCAAACCCTCTTTGCACAGCACGCGCTCTACTGGATTGCAATCGTGCCGCCGGTCCTGCACGGCAACCCGAAGTTCGCCGAAACCATCGGCCAACACTTCCACGATTTTCACACCCACCCTGTCAATGTGGACGCGCTGGCCGGAACCGTCGGACACGCTTTTGGCATGGCAATGCTGCAGCCAAGCAATCGCGCCGCACGCCTTGCCGCCATGACGGAAGTGGACCTTATCGGTGACTGCCCGGCGATGCACAGCGTGCTGCAAACCCTGCAGCGCGCCGCTCGCGTCAACGCACCAACCTTGATCCTCGGTGAGAGCGGCAGTGGCAAGTCGCTCGCTGCGCGGGCTATTCACGCCCTTTCCGCCCAGGCGCAGAACGATTTCCTCGAGCTCGATTGCTCGCTCGTCCCGGCAGAGAGCTTCGAAGTCGAATTTTTCGGTGAAGAACGGATCACCGCGGACGGCGTGCGCCAAGTGGCGAGAGTGGGCGTGCTCGAAGCCGCACACGACAGCACGTTGCACCTCGCCAATATCACAAGCCTCAGCGCCGATGCGCAGACTCGCATCCTCCGCTTCCTCGAGACCGGCAGCTTTTCACGTGTGAATTCCAGCGCCCGACTCGACTGTGCGCCACGCTTGGTTGCATC
>CALDHJ010000385.1 GCA_937941555.1 uncultured Granulosicoccaceae bacterium
GACAGGCGTCGAAACACCTGCATGGCTAGAAAGAAAAGCCTCAAGCTCAGGCTCGGTGGGCATGGCCGGGGCGCAGCCGACATTGGCGACCACAATCGACGCGCAGGCCGAGCCGCGCAATACGGCGGCTTCAAGATCCGACCCATTGGCCAGACTTGCAATGAATCCACCCATGAAACTGTCACCCGCACCGGTGGGTTTGAGCGCAGTCACAGAGTAGATACCCGTTCGGATTTCGCCGTCAGGCGTGATGGTGATCGCACCTTCCTCACCCATTTTGTAGACAACAATGCTGGCTGTTGTTTGGGCCAGCTCCCGCGCTTTGGCGAGGCCGCGATCGTAGCCGCCCGCCATGAAGCCGAACTCCACATCGTTGCCGACAATAATGTCGCACAGCGCACCGGCCCGGGAATAGGTTTTGGCTGCGTCTTCGGCAGACACCCAACTGTAAGGCCGGTAGTCGACATCGAATATCAGCGGCAAGCCCGCCTGTTTGGCGAGATCGAACGCGTGAAAGGCCGCGCTACGCGAGGGTTCGGCGGCGAGTACGGTGCCCGTGGTGATGAGTGCACCAAACTCGGCGAAATCGACCGCTTCCACATCGCTTCGGTCCATCTGGAAATCGGCGGCGCCGTTGCGGTAGATCACCGACTGGTGGTCGTCGATTCGGGATTCGACCACCGCAAGCGAGTTGCGGCACTCGCCGCCTTCGCGCGTCACGTAACGGCGATCGACGCCATAGGCATCGAGTTGGTTCTGGCAATAACGTCCGACGGCATCATCGGAGACTCGGGTCACCAGCGAGGCCGCGCATCCGAGCTTGCACAGCGCGACACAGATGTTGGCTGATGAGCCACCAAGGCTCGCAAAGAAGTGGGTGGCTTCCTCGGTCCTGGTTCCCGGGGGATCGGCGTAGAAATCCATGCCGGCGCGCCCGATCACGACAAAGCGTTTCCGGGCCAGAGACTGCTGGAGTGTTGATGCCATGTTGTCTGTCGCAGCGTGAGAGGGGCGCGGCACGCTGCCCGGTGCAACCGACACCGATGCATTGACCACAATTCAGACCCGAGGATACAATAAATGCAACCGGTTGCAAACCGCAAAATCCCTGCTAGATTGCAGGCTGGCGTCCCATACCGGGACGGGATTGACCCCTGTCCGGACCGCCTCGCCTCGCCCACCTCCAAGGCCCACGATCATGACCATACGAATTGGAAACGCACCCTGCTCATGGGGTGTGGAGTTCGCTGACGATGCCCGCAACCCTAGCTGGCAAACCGTCCTCAAGGAATGCAGCGAAGCCGGCTACAACGGCATCGAGCTCGGTCCGGTCGGTTTCATGCCCGAAGACCCGTCCCTGCTCGGTGACGCGCTCGCCGCACACTCACTCGAGCTGATCGGCGGTGTGGTGTTCCGCGCCTTTCATGACGCCGATCAGTGGGACGATGTGCTCGATGGCGCGAAACGCACCTGCGAGGCCCTGACCGCACACGGTGCAAAACACTTCGTCCTGATCGATTCGATTTCACCGCGCCGGGCCCCGACTGCTGGCCGCGCTGCCGAAGCCGAGCAGATGGACACCGCCGAATGGAATGCCTACCGCGACCGCATCGTCACGGTGGCGAAGATGGGCGCCGAGGAATACGGCCTGACCCCCGAGATCCACCCGCACGCAGGTGGCTTCATGGATTTCGAACCCGAAATCGAACGCCTGCTTGCCGAAGTGGACCCGGACCTTCTGAAAATCTGTATCGACACCGGCCACTGCACCTACGCCGGCTTCGACCCAGTCGCCTTCATGCAACGCCACCTCGACCGCATCACCTACGTGCATTTCAAGGACACGAGCGCGGCGGTCAAAGCCGACGTCATCGCCAACCGCACCGGCTTTTACGACGCCTGTGGTCAAGGCATCTTCTGCAACCTCGGCGACGGCGAGGTGGATTTCCCGGCGGTGCACACGCTCCTCACCGACGCCGGCTTCTCTGGGTGGTGCACGATCGAACAGGATTGTGACCCGACACTCGACCCCGACCCGGTTGGCGATGCACGGCTGAATCGCAACTACCTTGAATCCATCGGCTTTCGCGGCTGACACTCCGCCACACACCTAAGAGACACACCATGAGCAAACTACAGTGGGGCATGATCGGCGGCGGCGAAGGCAGCCAGATCGGACCGGCACACCGCCTTGGCTCGGGCCTCGACGGCTTGTTCGAATTTACCGCCGGTGCGCTCGACCACCGGCCCGACGAAGGCCGCGCCTATGGTCAGCGGCTCGGCCTGGCCGCCGACCGCGCCTACGGCAGTTGGCAGGAGATGCTCGCCGGTGAACGCGAGCGCGAGGACCGCGTTGACCTCGTTACGGTCGCAACACCCAACTCGACGCACTACGAAATCACAAAAGCCTTTCTCGAAGCGGGTTTTCACGTGCTGTGCGAAAAACCGATGACCATGACGGTCGACGAAGGCGAAGACATCGTGCGCACCGCTGAGGCAAGTGGCCGCATTTGCGCGGTGAACTACGGCTACAGCGGCTACTCGCTGGTGCGCCACATGCGCGCCATGGTCCAGCGCGGCGACCTCGGCAAGATCCGTTTGGTGAACGCGGAATTCGCGCACGGCCACCACGCTGACGCAGGCGACGCCGACAACCCGCGCGTGCGCTGGCGCTACGACCCGGCCCAGGCCGGCGTCTCGGCGCAATTTGCCGATTGCGGCATCCACGCGCTGCACATGGCGTCCTTCGTCACCGGACAGGAGGTCACCAAATTGTCTGCAGACATCGTGTCCTGCATCGCCTCGCGCGAGCTTGAAGACGATGCGATGGTGAATTTCCGCATGGACGGCGGCGCCGTCGGGCGACTCTGGACATCCTCAGTCGCAATCGGTCGCCAGCACGGACTGGGCATTCAGGTGTTTGGTGAGAAAGGCGGTTTGCGCTGGTCACAGGAGCACCCGAACCAGCTCTACTACATGCCGCTCAACGAGCGCTTGCAGGTGATCGAGCGCGGTGAGGCCAACCTCTCCCCGGAAGCCGACCGCACAACCCGCGTGACCATCGGCCACGCTGAAGGCATGCCACTCGCCTTCGCGAACATCTACAAGGATTTGAGCGATGTGATCTGCGCCATGAAAGCCGGCAGCACCATTGATCCGGCGAGTGACCTCTACCCGCGCGCAACCGACGGATTGCGTTCGATGGCGGCAGTGGCCGCCGTGGCCGAATCCGGCGGGCAGGACGGCAAGTGGGTGGACGCGCGACCGCCGATGTTCCGTTAGGCCGCGCGCCGAGGGCAGCGAGCGGCCTGGAGCGATCTTACCGCCCGATGGCCGACTTCCCGTGTGTGATACGCTCCGTGCAGGCCCTGCCCGGGCCTCCCCCCTCCGCCGGGAAAGCACACCTCATGCAGGGCGTTCACACGCATCACACCTCTAGACGGGCGCCATGCACAAGGAGGGACTGCACAGTCAGCCCGGTATCGGAGGCCGAACGATGACGTTGACTGTTCCCCTGTATCTCCTGAAACGCCGTGCCAAAGCACGCGCTCGTGCGCTCGGAGAGCCCCTGCACGCAGCCCTCGATCACATCGCACAGGAACAGGGTTTCACCCAGTGGAGCCATTTGGTACGCCGCAGGTCGCAACAACGACCGGCAACACGGCTGTTTCAGCAACTGCGCGCAGGCGAATGTGTGTTGCTCGCTGGGCGGCCGGGGCACGGCAAGACACTGTTGGGCCTCGAGCTGCTCATCGAAGCCGTGCGGCAGGGACACGCCACCTGGTTTTTTTCGCTCGAGTCTACGGTCGCCGAAGTCAACGATCGCGTACAACGACTCGGGGCTGACAACGCGGCACTCGAGGGCAAGCTGACAGTGGATTGTTCTGACGATGTCTGCGCCGCCTACATCGCAGAACAGCTCAGCCAAGCGCCTCGAGGCGCCGTCGCCGTGGTGGATTTTCTGCAGATCCTCGACCAGCGGCGCGACCGTCCAGCGCTTGCCGACCAGGTCCGCACGCTCACGGTCACCGCGCAGTCCCGTGACGCCACGATCATCGTGTTGTCACAGATCGACCGCCATTTCGATTCGGACTCCGGTGCGATGCCGAGCAGGCAACACCTGCGTTTGCCGAATCCCGTCGACATCGGGGGTTTCAGCAAGGCGTGTTTCATTCACAACGGGAAGGTGCAAGTCGAGCCGATCACGACCTGCTCGGCGCGGCGCTGAAAACGCAACAGGTGAGCCGCTCGTTATCGCTATCGGCGCGGCTTCAATGTGTGCCGTTCAACCACTGTGCTCGGGAACAGCCGCGCTTCGGGGTAGCGAGTCGGGTCGTCGAGCATGGCCACGATAAGCTCGATCGACGAGCTCACGATCTGTCGGATCGGTTGGCGGATGGTGGTCAGGCCGATGTTCTCCCACCCCGCCATCTGCATGTCGTTGAGGCCGATCAGGCCAAGGTCTTCGGGCACGCGCAACCCTGCTGTTCGGGCCGCACTCAAGGCGCCGATCGAGAGCACGTCATCGCCGCAGAAGTAGGCCTCGCAGGGTTTGCCCTTGAGCAAGCGACCCATCTCGTCACGGCCAGC
>CALDHJ010000386.1 GCA_937941555.1 uncultured Granulosicoccaceae bacterium
GATCATGCGGGTTTCCGGTCCGCTGAAGGCGCGCGCGATTTGTCCCTCGGCGCCGGAGGCTTGTATCCAGCCGAGCGCTACTACGGCGAACAGGATGAAGACGCCGGTGTGGAGCAGGCTGCCCGCCGCGTCGCGCACGACCGGGAAGAGATCGGCCGGGATGAATAACGCCGTTGCCAGCACCACCAGGATATTCGCCCACCACGCCGCATCGAGCGCGGGCAGTTGGCGGGTGACGAGTCTGACGCGTTCGAGTACGTGTTCCATGATCAGTGTCCGGATACCGATGCGCCGTGGTGTTCAGTATGTCGGCAGCCGTGGCAGTCTTGACAGCATTCGGACAGCAAAAAGTCTGAGAGCACCTGCACTTGATCAAAGGTGGCTGTACAGACGATGCTGCGCCCACGCTTTTCCTGTGCCACGAGCCCGGCCTGGGCGAGCGCGCGCAGGTGGTGCGTGAGTGTCGAGCCGCCGATGCCGCAACGGGTGGCGAGCTCGCCGGTGGCGAGGCCGGATTCGCCGGCGCGCACGAGGGTTGTCAGGACCTGCAGGCGCGGCTCGGAGCCCAGGGCGGCGAAGGCTTGTGCGGCGCGCGACAGGGCGGTAGTCGAGTCTGAAATTTCCATAGTTCGAAATATATAGAAATATGAAAATAAATCAAGGGCACTTTCCAGGCCACTCGGCATGTTTGGCCGGCCAGATGGCTGATTGTCATCGGGTGGTGGTCTGATGCACCGCGTCGAGACGGTGGTGGTGGGGGCTGGGGTCGTTGGGCTCGCGGTGGCCCGCGCGCTGGCGCAAGCCGGGCGCGAGGTGCTCGTGCTCGACAGCGCCGACGACATCGGCACCGGCGTCAGCGCGCGCAGCTCGGAAGTGATCCACGCCGGTCTCTACTACGCGCCTGGCAGCCTGAAGGCTGCGCTGTGTGTCGCGGGCAAGGCGCAGCTCTACGCCTATTGCAACGCCCATGCCGTGGGGCATCGGCGTTGCGGCAAACTGCTGGTGGCCGCCGACGAGTCGGAGTGGGCGCAGCTCGAACGCATCCGTGACACTGCCGCTGAGAACGGTGTGATGGATTTGCAAGCCCTGACCCAATCGGAGGCTACTGACCTCGAACCGGCTCTGCGCTGCGCCGGGGCGATGCGCTCGCCATCGACCGGTATCGTCGACAGCCACGGTCTGATGCTGGCCTACCTCGGTGAACTCGAAGACGCGGGCGGCGTGTTCGCACGCGCGTGCCGAGTCGCCCGCGCCGAAGTGACGGCCGCGGGCTTCCGCGTTCGCATCGCGGGTGAGGCCGAGCCCCTGCACTGCCGCGAGCTCATCAACGCCGCCGGCCTCGGCGCGATCCCGCTTGCCCGGCAGATCGACGGCGTGCCCGCCGACACGGTGCCGGATGCGTATTTTGCCAAGGGGCAGTATTTTCGGTGCAGCGCGAGGACACCGTTTTCGCAGCTGATCTATCCGGTGCCGCAACCGGGCGGCCTCGGCATCCACCTCACGCTCGACCTCGATGGCCAGGCGCGCTTCGGGCCGGACGTGCACTGGGTGACGGTGCCCGAATACGGCGTCGACCCCGCCACAGCGCCCGACTTCGAGGCCGCCATTCGGCGCTATTGGCCAGCGTTGCCCGAGGGCAGCCTCAGGCCGGACTACGCCGGTGTTCGGCCCAAGATCGTCGGCCCGGGGGAGACGGCAGCCGACTTTCAGATTGCAGGCCCGACACACCACGGCGTGCGAGGCTACGTCGGGCTATACGGTATCGAGTCGCCGGGTCTGACTGCGTCACTTGCGATCGCGGCACACGTCGAGGATGTGCTGCGCGACTAGCGACGACGCGGCACCGTGCGCTGCACTGCCCGGGTCGGTGTCTTTTTTCGTGCATGCGGCGTATCGGCGCGGCACCATGGCGGTCACACGAACGCGGAGGTCTCAGCGATGAACGACACACAGCGTGCCCGAGCAGGGTGGGGTTTTTGGGTGATCTGCCTGTTGGGCCTGCTCTGGAATGCGGGCGGTGCCGCGAACTACCTCATGCAGACCGACCCGGCACACGTGAGCAACCTGCCGGCGACCCATCAGGCACTCATTGTCGATCGACCCGTCTGGGCGACGGCAGGCTTTGCCGTCGGGGTGTTTGGCGGTGCGCTCGGTTGCGTGTTGTTGATGTGGCGGCGGCGCGTTGCGCTGCCGGTATTGCTTGTGTCCGTGATCGGAATAGTGCTCACCGTCGTGCACACGCTCAATGTCGCGCTTGGCGGCGTAGCCTTCAGCGCGGTGGAGTGGGTGTTGATCGGGGTGCTGCCGCTGCTGGTTGCACTCGGGCTCGCCGCGTATGCGCGAGGGGTATTGCGGCGCAGCTGATTCGGCTGTGCGCTCAGCCCTGACCGAGTGAGACGGTGCCTGCGTCGACGAGTCCGGCGATGTCTGCCTCGGTGTATCCCGCCTCCGACAACACCTCTCTTGTGTGATCGCCGTGGCGCGGGGCTGGCCGCCTGAGGCTCGGGCCGTCCCGGTCACATGCGAAGCCCGCCACCGGCGCGTGCAGTCTGGGTGACGCGGGTTGCAACCCGTCGGTGAGGACGTGCCGGGCCTGCGATTGCGGTTCGGACAGGGCCTCGTGCAGGTCGCGCACCCGTGCCGCAGGCACACCCGCCGCGTTCAATTGTTGCTCCCAGTCCTCTGCCGTTTGCGCGCGCAGCGCAGCCGCTGCCAGCGACCGTCCACGTGACGTGAACGCGATCAGGTGTTCTCGGCCACCGGCGTCGAGTGCATCGGCCTCGGCCGGGTATCCGAGCAGGCGAAACAGGGCGGCCGTTTGTTTGGCCGTGTACGCGCCGATCATCAACTGCCCCGATGCCGTCTCGAAGCAGCCGTAGGCCGGGCGCTCGGGGTTGTTGTTGCCGGCGCGTGCGGGGGCGTGCCCCTGTGCCTGGGTGTCGACGACCGCGTTACTCATCAGCATCAGCGCGCAATCGAGCATCGACACATCGATGTGTTGGCCCTCGCCGGTGCGCGCGCGCCGCAGCAGTGCCGAGACAATCGCGAGCGCAGCCTGGGCACCGGTGCCGTAGTCGAGCACCGGCGGGCCCACGCGGGTCGGGCCGGTGTCGGCGGAACCCGTCATTGCCATCATGCCCGAGAACGCCTGGATTACGTTGTCGTAGGCCGGGTGAGGGCTCTTGGGGCCGGTCTGGCCAAAACCGCTCACCGAGCAATAGATGAGCGCGGGCTGTGACGCGCGCAGACTCTCGGCGTCGAGCCCGAAACGGCGCATCACACCCGGACGAAAATTCTCGACAACAACATCGGCATCGCTAATCAGCCGCGCGACAATGGCGCGCCCGGTATCCGTTGCCAGCGACACCGCGATGCTGCGTTTGTTGCCACCCTGAGCGATGAACTGGCTACCGCGTCCCTCGGCGCCGAGCGCCGGGTCTGCACCCTCGGGGCGCATCATGTCCGGTGCGTCAACCGCTTCGACCTTGATCACATCGGCGCCGAGCGCGCCCAGCTGGGCAGTGCAGAAAGGCCCGGCGAACACGTGGGTAAAATCGATAACCCGAATCCCGTCCAAGGCTTGCATTCATCCCGTCCTGTGATACCGGCGACTGCCGGAAAATGTACGCCCCTGTGGCAGCGTTCGCCAGCGGAGCCAGTCATGGTCTGCCCGGTTTCAATCCGAAACCCGGTGATGGGCCGTTCTGCGCCACCCGGTGCAGCCGGTGCGTGCGGGTCGCTGACCGTTTTGCCGGTACACTGTGGGTGACCCCAGCGTACAGCCAACATGGAAAATCGCCACATCGATGTCTCGGCCGCCCCGATAAATCAGTGGTGGTTGGTGGGCGTTTTCGTTGCTGTGGGCGCGGTGGTTGGCGTGGTGTACAGCTTGCTGACGGGTGGCACTTTCAAGATCGGCGTGGCGATCGGGGCATCGATCGGAGGCGGCATCGCGCTGTTTGAAGTCGGATACGTCCACCACGCGCGTGGTCGCTGGTTGCGCCGCGCGCCGCTTGCGCTCTTCCTCGTGATCTCGATGGCCGTCTGGTTCACCGTGATGACCTTCAGCCTGGAGGTATTGCCCCACTGGCTCGGCGACGTCAGCGACGACCATTCTCTGGTGGATGGCCGGTTTTCGCTGGACCGGATTTTCCAGGCCGATCTGCTGTTCTCCGTGATGGTGGGGGTGATCATCACGGCGGTCATGCGGCTGCGCAGCCTGATCGGCGGGCGGGTGTTGTTCGAGTTTCTGACTGGCCGCTACCGTCGACCCGTCGACGAGCGGCGCATATTCCTGTTTCTGGATCTGTGCGATTCGACGCCGATCGCCGAATCCCTCGGCTCGATCGGCTACCACGCCTTCCTGCGCGACTTCATCGAAACCCTAGAAAAACCGATTGCGCGGTACGGTGGTGAGATCTACCAGTATGTGGGTGACGAGGTGCTGGCAACCTAGCCGGTGCGCGACCGCGAGGCCAACAGCCGCGCGATCCGGTGTCACTTTGCGATGGCAGCGGCGATCGACGCGCGGCGCGGGTATTTTCTCGAGACCCACGGCCACATCCCGCGGTTTCGTACGGGCTTGCATTGCGGGGATGTGGTAGCGGGTGAGATCGGCGAGCGGCGACGACAGATCGTGTTTGTCGGCGACGCGATCAACACTGCGTCGCGTGTCGAGGACGCCGCGCGGGAGCGTGGGTGCGGGTTGCTGGTGTCACACGATCTGCTCGACCTCTCGGACGTCCCCTCGGGGCTGGCCGCGCAGTCCATCGGTCGGATCGAGCTCAAGGGCAAAGCGCAACCGATGGAGCTGTATGATGTCGGGCGCACCGATTCAGACAACGGTGTGGAACCACCAGAGAGAAGAGCCACGTGATGACTGACAACCCGCTGTTCCGCGTTCTCGGTGTGGCCCTGATGGTGTTCGGAGTGGTGCTGTCGGCCAACCCGGAGCTTCTGAGTTCGGCACCCGTCCCGGAAGACGTTTTCGAGGCGGTCGAGCGGCGCGTCTGGTGGGGCGCGTTTGTCGGTGGTGGGCTGCTGCTGCTCTTTCACCTCAGTCTGCAGCCGTGGATGCGGACGCTCGCGGCCGCCAGCGCCGCGCTGCTGCTCGGGTTGTTGGTGGCGCGGTTGATCGGGATAGCGCTCGACGGCTCGGTTGCGCGGCAGTGGGTCTACGTCGGGATCGAGGTCTTTCTCTTGGCAGCGGCGGTGTTGTGGTACCGCCGCCTGAATGCGCCAGCGTCGGACTGAGGCCGACGCACGGCGCCGTGTTGTGGCGCCGTTATCAGATCGCCGGATGAGGGCCGCTCAGAGTGCCCAGCGCAACCCGGTTTTTTCTTCGGATAGCGCCCACAACTTTGTGGCGGCCTCCTGATCCAGCGCGCAGTCCTCAAGCGGACACACGCCAACGGGGCCTCTCATCTCCAACGTCGTCGGCCCGTAGAGGGTGGCGGGCTGGAGTCCGTCCTGAGTTGCGCACAAGACTTCGGGCCAGGACCCTCTTTCCGCTGACTGCGCCATCAGCGACAACACCGACCAGATCGCTCGCATGGCGAAACTTGCCGAACCCTGTATCAGGTTGGTGCGCGATGCGCCCGGGTGACAGACGTGCACTTGCACGGGTTTGTCTGCTGCAATGACGCGGCGCTGCAGCTCGTAGGCAAACATCATCTGAGCCAACTTGCTTTGCGAGTAGGATGCCCAGCCGGTGTAATCGTTGTCGAAATTCAGGTCCTCGAACTTGATGCGCTTGAGACCCATTTTGTAGCCGTTGCTGCCAACCACCACCACGCGGCCCTCCGACGCTTCGATCCGATCAAACAGCAGGCCACACAGCAGAAAATGCCCGAAGTGGTTTACCCCGAGCTGACTCTCGAAGCCGTCGACCGTGATGGCTTGCGTGGCCACCTGTGCGATGGCTGCGTTGCAGATCAGCGCGTCGATCTGCGGTGTGTGTTCGAGGAGTTCGGCAGCGGCCTCACGCACCGACGCCATGACAGCAAGATCCAGACGCACCGCGCTGACCTTCGCGTCCTGGCCGAACTCGGACTGGAGTGCGGCGATGGCTGCGTTCGACTTGTCCATGCTGCGGTTCATCATCACAACCCTGGC
>CALDHJ010000387.1 GCA_937941555.1 uncultured Granulosicoccaceae bacterium
GAATATCGGAAAAGGTGTTGCGAAAGATGTTGTTCTCGGAGCTTCGGATATAACCCTCTTCCCAGCCTTCTTTCCACTCGCTGTACCGGTCCGCGAGAGGGTGCAGCGCAAAGTTCATTGAGCCCATGTTCAGGCTGCACATCTCCGGGCTGAAGGTCAGTGCAGGCGGCAGCCGCTCGGCCACGGTCATAACCGGATTGCCACCAGTTGAGATATTGATGACGGCGTCGGTTGACTGTTTGATGCGCGGCAGAAACAACGCGAAGTGCTCAGGGTCCACCGACGGTGCGCCGTTCTCAGGGTTGCGCGCGTGCAGGTGGATGATGGACGCACCCGCTTCGGCGGCGGCAATCGCTTGTTCGGCGATGGTGTCCGGGTGCACCGGCAGGTGCTCTGACATGGTCGGGGTGTGCACCGCGCCGGTGATGGCGCAGGTGATGATGGTTTTGGCCATGGCTCAGTCCTCGACAATGGCAACGGCGCGGGTAAAGCCCGCGGACGCTGCTTTGATTTTGAACGGGAAACAGGAGACGGTGAATCCGCTGCCGGGCAGTTGATCGAGGTTGGTGAGCTTCTCGATGTGGCAGTAGCCAATGTCCATGCTGGCGCGGTGCCCTTCCCAGATCAGCGATGCGTCCCCGGTCTCGGCGTAGCGTTTGGCGGTCACCGCAAACGGCGCGTCCCAGCTCCAGGCGTCTGTGCCGGTCAGGCGAACGCCCTGCTCCAACAGGTGCAAAGTCGCGTCGCGGCCCATGCCACACCCTTTGACAAGGTAGTCAGGCTTGCCATAGTGGACAGCGGCAGACGTGTTGACCAGCACGATCTCCAGCGGAGACAAACTGTGACCGATGCGCGCAAGTTCGGCGTCAATGTCATCCGGGGTCACAAGATAGCCGTCTTCAAAGTGACGAAAATCAAGCTTGACACCCGGCGCAAAGCACCACTCCAGCGGCACTTCGTCAATGGTGATCGCGCGCTCGCCGTTGTTCATGGTGGAGTGGTGGTGATACGGCGCGTCTAGGTGGGTGCCGTTGTGGGTATATACGCTGAGCTTCTCGATGGCCCAGCCCTCTCCCTGTGGCAATTCCTCGCGCGTCAGGCCCGGAAAAAAACCCATGACTTGCTCTGCGGTTTGCGCATGCGTGAGGTACTCGATCTCTGGCAGCATCACGGGCGGGTCGGATGCGATGTCGGCTTCAAGCGCGACGGATAAGTCGATGAACTGGCGGGGCATTGGACCTCCTATCCGATTAATCCGGTGGCAATACCGGGAAAGGCGATGACAGCCGCAAGACACAACAGCATCATCAGCGCGAAGGGCGCCGCACCTATAAAAATGTCACTCAGGGAGACTGTGGTGTCGTCGAGTGTGGACTTAATCACGTACACCGAAATACCAAACGGCGGCGTCAACAGCCCGATCTCAACCGCGATCACCGTCACGATCCCAAACCACACGAGATCAACCCCGAGCGGCTGCACAATCGGCAGCATCAAGGGCACCAGAATCAGCATGATGGACGAGGAGTCGAGGATCATGCCAAACAGAATCACCACCAGGACATAGACGCACATCAAACCGATCAGGCCGAGCTCAAGGTTGGTCACCATCCCCCCGAAGCTCGCTGGCATGCCAGAGAAGGCGAGCATGCGCGAGTACATTTGAGCCGCGATAATCAAAAAACACACAGAGGCCGTGACAAGCCCGGTCTCAACCAAAATCCGCCACAGCCCTGAGACGCTGAGCGAGCGCTTGGCACATCCAATTGCGAGCGCGGCGACGGTGCCAATGGCGCCAGCTTCAACCGGCGTGAAGAACCCCGCGTAAATACCACCGAGCACGAGGGTGATCAAGGCGGTGATCGGCAGGCCTTTGGCGAGCAGTTCGCGCGCGCCGAGATTGTCTTCGCCCTCGCTCAGGTTGCGTCCGACAAAGCCTGGCGTGAACCGCGCCATCAACACCGTGCCCACCGCAAACAACACCGCGAGCAGGAGACCTGGCCCGATGCCCGCGAGGAAGAGATCACCGATGCTCTGCTCAGTTAAGAGCCCATACAAAATCAGCAGCAACGACGGCGGTATCAACATCCCAAGCACAGACGACCCCGCCACCACACCAACCGAAAACCGCGCAGTGTAACCGTGTCTGCGCAGCTCTGGCACTGCAATCTTGGTGAAGACGGCAGCTGAAGCAATGGAAATTCCAGTGATCGCCGCGAACACTGTGTTGGCGCCTATGGTGCCAATGCCAAGCCCTCCCTTTATGCGTTTGAACATCGCGTTGGCGACATCAAAGGCATCCCGCCCCATGCCGCTCTCGGCGACCACAAAGCCCATCAGCACGAATACCGGGACCACCCCAAAAAAATATGAGCTGATCGCGTCGTTGGCCGCGAGGCCGAGCATTTTTGACGCAAGCAACGGCGAGCCCTTGATCGCCCACACACCAACAAAGGAACAGGCGATCAGCGCAATGGGTACATAGAGCCCAAACAACACCAGAACGCCCATCGCAGCAAAGGCAAGCAGCCCGATATCAAAGGGTGTCACGGTGTAGATCCGTAACGGCGTGCAATGCGCGCGGCAAACTGCAAGGCCAAGAGCGAGGCCCCTAGCGCGAGCAGGGCTTTGGCCGGCCATGTCGGCGCGGTGAAGTCGCCAACAGCGCCGACAAAATCCCCGCGCGACCACGACCGCAGCAGTATCGGCCAGTGGGCGTAGAGCACGGCTGCAAGCACGCCGATTCCAATG
>CALDHJ010000388.1 GCA_937941555.1 uncultured Granulosicoccaceae bacterium
TATCGAGACCGAGCCACAGTACGCTTTTCTGACTGAATCCGGTGCCCAGGTCGGACAGGGCTATCTGTTCGCCAAACCCATGCCTGCAGTGGAGTTCGGTCGGTGGGTGATGCAACAGGCCGGTGACGGCGATGCACCACCGCGGGTCGTCAACGGCTGATAGCCTAATATTGAGGCCGTCCTGATCAGCCCGCGCAAGCGGGCTTTTTTGTGCCCGTCGCCCGCCAATCATGTTGCGGCGCACCATGGTCGCGATCAAACCTCGGCCGAATGTCCGTCATGGGCCGCAGGGCGAGCCGTTGTGGTGGAAGCATCGTGAGGTCACGCGATACACTGCGGTTACCGGCGGATTGCCTGCCGTGCGACAAACGGCACGCGGGAATGTTGCCCCCACGGAAACGAAGAGAGTGAAACCCATGAAAAAATTGATCGCCTTGGCCGCCTTTGGCGCGATGTCGGCCGGCACCCTGCAGGCATCCCCCGCCGTTGTGTTCGACATGGGAGGCAAGTTCGACAAGTCCTTCAACCAGGCTGCATACGAAGGTGCAGAGCAATACAGGGCCGAGAGCGGTGATACCTACCGTGAATTCGAGGTGACCAACCCGGCCCAGCGCGAACAGGCTTTGCGCAAAATGGCCCAGCGCGGTTCCGACCCGGTAGTCGGCATCGGCTTTGCCCAGGCGCCCGCCATGGAAGTGGTCGCAGAAGAGTTTCCCGAGACCCGATTCACGATCGTGGACATGGTCGTTGACAAGCCCAATGTGCAGTCAGTTGTCTTCAAGGAGCATGAAGGATCGTTCCTCGTCGGCATGCTCGCGGCCATGAAGAGCGAGAGCGGCATGGTCGGCTTTGTCGGGGGTATGGACATCCCGCTGATCCGTCGATTTGCCTGTGGTTACGAGCAAGGCGCCAAGCACGTCAACGGCGACGCTGAAGTGGTGCAGAACATGACCGGCACTACGCCGGATGCGTGGAACAACCCCAGCCGTGGCGCCGAGCTGGCGCGCGGCCAGTTCGACCGTGGTGTTGACGTTGTGTTTGCTGCCGCTGGTGGCACCGGCGTGGGCGTCTACCAGGCGGCTGCAGATGGTGGAAAGTACGCGATCGGTGTCGACTCCAACCAGAACTACCTGCACCCGGGTGTCATGCTCACGTCAATGCTCAAGCGTGTGGACGTGGCCGTGTACGAAGCAATGAAAACCGGTGCGAGTGGTGACTGGAAACCCGGCTTCAATGTACTGGGATTGGCTGAGGGCGGTGTCGATTGGGCACTGGACGAGCACAACGCGGCACTCATCACTGACGAAATGAAGTCAGCTGTTGAAGCGGCGAAAGCCTCGATTATTGCCGGCGACATTGCTGTGCACGACTACATGTCGGATAACGCCTGCACCTACTGATCGCGCTCGGTGACAGAGCCAGAAAAGGCGGTGCCACGCACGGCGCCGCCCGCCATTGAGCTGCGCGGCATAGAGAAACGCTTCGGGTCGGTACACGCCAACCGAGACGTCAACCTCAGCGTCGCAGCCGGCAGCATCCACGGAATCGTCGGCGAAAACGGCGCCGGGAAATCCACCCTGATGAGTATCCTGTATGGCTTCTATCAAGCCGACGCGGGTGAGGTTCTGGTGGATGGCTCTGTCGCGTCAATACGCTCGTCGCGGGATGCTATCGCCTCGGGGATCGGCATGGTCCACCAGCATTTCATGTTGGTCGACACCTTCACCGTGCTCGAAAACGTCATGCTTGGCGCCGAACAGGGCGCGCTGCTCGCCGAAAGCGTGACAGCAGCTGAGGCAGAACTCCGCCGATTGGCGCGAGAGTACGATCTCACGGTCAACCTCGATGCACGGGTAGGAGAGCTGCCGGTCGGGGAGCAACAGCGCACCGAAATTCTCAAAGCGTTGTTTCGTGGTGCCCGTATCCTCGTGCTTGATGAGCCCACCGGCGTACTGACGCCGCAAGAGGCCGATCAGCTATTCGCGATTCTTCGTGCGCTGCGCGATCAGGGCGTCACAGTGATTCTGATCACGCACAAGCTGCGCGAAATCATGGATGTCACTGATGCCGTCTCAGTTATGCGCACGGGTGAAATGGTCGCGCACCGTGCAACGGCAGACACCACCGAGCAAGAACTCGCCGCCCTGATGGTTGGCGAGCAGGTCGATCTCGACATCACCGTCGCGGAGTCAACGCCGGGTGACCTGGTGTTGGCGGTCGAGAAACTCACAGCGAGAACAGCGCAGGGCGGTGTGGCCTGCGATGCGATTGACTTCGAATTGCGCGCCGGCGAGATTCTGGGTGTGGCTGGCGTCTCGGGCAACGGCCAATCCGAACTTCTCGAGGTGCTCGCCGGTATGCAAGCTGTTGCATCCGGCTCGTTCACCTTGTTGGGCCGTAAAGTCGATTCGAAATCGCCGATCGACCCCCGTGAGTTGCGCGATTTGCAGGTCAATCACGTGCCCGAAGATCGACTGCGGCGCGGGTTGGTGAAAACCTTTGATGCGACAGAAAACAGCATTCTCGGGTATCACGATGACCCGCGCTGGTCACTTGGAGTGTTGATCGATCGCGATCGCGCATCTCAACACTGTGCTCACCTGATGTCGGACTTCGATGTGCGCCCACCGGATCCCACTCTGCGTGCGGCTCTTTTCTCTGGTGGAAATCAGCAAAAACTGGTGCTTGGGCGAGAGATAGACAGCGCGCCCCGCGTGTTGTTGGTTGGTCAACCGACGCGTGGTGTCGATATCGGCGCAATCGCCCTCATTCACCGTCGCCTCGTCGAGCTGCGTGATGCCGGGCTTGCGATATTGCTTGTGTCAGTTGAGCTCGATGAGATTCTTGCACTCGCCGATCGCATCATTGTCATGTGCGATGGCCGCATTGTGGGTGAGACAGATCGCGCGAATGCAGACAAAGCGCGTCTTGGCCTGATGATGGCAAATGCGCATCAGGAGACGCCACATGTCCGTTGATACGAA
>CALDHJ010000389.1 GCA_937941555.1 uncultured Granulosicoccaceae bacterium
ATAGCGGAGTTGCCCCGCGAACGCATGATGGCAGCGTCCCGGAGCGGTGGTGGCTGGCGGCCCGATACGGCTCGAAATTGACGTCGACGGGCGCTGCGGCAGCGGCTTCACCCGACTTTGCGCGGCGGGGGCGACAACGGCGTCTGTAGATCAGCCGCGTTTGCGCAGCGACTCGGGCAGGTAGGCACTCCAATCGACCGCGCTCTCTCCGGTGACGAAGAAGTGGGGGTTCAGGAGCGATTCCTTGGTGTTGTAGCGCAGGTCGTGCATCGCCGTGTCGATGATGTGCCCTCCAGCCTCTTCGACAATGCACTGCGCAGCAGCGGTATCCCATTCCGAGGTCGGCCCGAGCCGCGCGTATACATCGGCACGCCCCTCTGCCACCAGGCAGGATTTCAGGGCGCTGCCCATGGCGACTTCGTCGTGGGCCCCCAGCTTGTCGAGAAAATATTGCAAATTTGGCCCCGCGACCGGCGCCCGGCTGCGCGCCACGGTGACCTTGTCATCGGGCGTTTTGCGACAGTGAATTCGCTCGGCCTCAGCGCCGACTTCGGCGACTTTCCAGGCGCCCGTGCCTCGGGTAGCGAAGTAGAGCACGTCGAGCACCGGCGCGTAGATCACACCAAGACACGGCTCGCCGAAATGCACCAGGGCTATGTTGACACTGAATTCGCCGGAGCCCTTGATGAACTCGCGCGTGCCGTCGAGCGGGTCGACCAACCAGTAGGTGTCCCAGCCGTGTCTCTCAGCAAAGGGCACGGCACTCGCCGACTCTTCGGACAACACGGGAATGTCGGGCGTGAGTTCTTCGAGCGCACTCGAGATGTCGCGGTGGGCTTCGAGGTCGGCCGTTGTCAGAGGGGTCTCATCGGCCTTCTCGGTGATTTCGTAATCACCCCGGTAGATCGTGTTGATCACGTCACCGGCGTGGCGCGCTATCGCGATGACACGGGGGACGAGTCGTCCCAGTTCGTCGGGATCAAAACGGTTGAGCGTCTGGCTCAGTGACTCAGCCACGGTTGTCGGCCCACATTCGAAAATCACGGTTTGCTACAGCTTGGCACATGGACAGGAAAACGGGGTGAAAATTCGCGGCGGGATTGCAACGCTACCGACTGTGTCGGTCTGTCACCGCTGTTTTGACCCCAATTTCGATTTTGCAATGTGATTTACTGCGCAAAGCGCAGCCACCGCGACGCAAATTAGCGGAGGTCGGTGAGGTTCCCGCTCTCGCGTATCCGAAATCGGTTACCGGATTCAGGGGTCCCAAGCGTCTCGAGTGTGAACACCACCCCGCGTTCGGCACTCGGTGCCGGCACGGCGACGATGTCAGTTTGGTAAGCCCCGTCCGGATTCAACACCACGGTCCCGCTGAGTGACACATCGCCACCATCATTGCGGATGTCACCGTGGGTCTCGCCGTCCTGTTCCCGCAATGTGAGGGTGAGGTCACCGAAGGACACGGCAATCTGCCCGGTGATGGTCGCCTGTTTCCATTCGACAGTGCCTTCAACCGGCCCGTACTGACCTTCGGCCACCGCCGCCTGGCGGATATCGAGCCGCAGGTCGCCGTCAAAGCGCAGGATGCCGGGCAAAACGACCTTGTCGAGCTGATTGGCCGGACCCGCGACCAATACATCGCGCACATGCACGACCTGGTTCACGCCAACTTCAACCCGTGCTTCGCCCTCGAACGCGTCGTCCCAGACAAAATCGACATCGGCGCCGAGCGCGGCGCGCAACAACGCCGACGGGCGCAACACCCAATCGGCGTCGACCATGCCGTTGACGGTGTTGAGGTCGTAGACCGCACCGCGCGACACCGTGCCGGTGAACCGCTCACCGTTGCGCACGATCTCCGGAAACCACGGCTGCACCCGGGTCAGGGGGGTCACAAACAGCAGCGACAATACAAGTGCCACCACAAAGAGAAGGATCAGTCCGATCAGGCGCATTCAGCGCTCCAGCGAAATGCGCGCACTGACCAGCCCGGGCTGTCGGCGATTGAGGTTGAGTTGCGTGACGCGCAGGCCATAGCGTTGCTCGGCCGCACCGAGCGCCCGCAGCAGCGCGTCCACACCGACATCAGAAAACTGCACGCGCACGCCGTTGCGCCCGAGCGGCTCGATGCGGTTCGGTTGGCCGAGCCCCATGTCGCGGAACGTCTGATCGAGCGCGGCGAGCGGGCTAGTGTTGCGATCGGCGGGCGCAGCCGCGGAACCACCACCGGCTTGCAGGCTGATCGCTTCACCGGCTGCATCTTGCAGGTAGCTGATCGAGCGCACGTTGCCGTCGACGCGCGCACGCGTCGCCTCAACCGATTCCGAAAAGGGTTTGAGCGCAAACCAGTACAGCACGAACACGATCAGGGTCGCACCGCAGACCACCATCAACACCTGCTCGCGCGGCGCACGCGCCTGAAACAATGCCATCAGCTCGCGCGGGTTCATGCGCGCGACTCCAGCCGCAAGCGGCCACGCACACCACCCTGCTGCTGGTTGGCTGACTGCACCGTCGCCTGAACGGCACCGGAGGCTTCGATCGCGGACTTGATGCGATCGAGCTCCTGCAGGCTACCGGCGATCAACTCGACATCTGCGCGTCCCTGTCGGTAATTCACACTGTTGAGCGTGATCGACGGCGACGATTTCAAGGCGTCACCAAGAACCGCCATGAGATCGAACACCCCGGCTTCGCCTCCGGCCTTGAGTGCCTTGAGTCGGCTGCGCATCTGGCCAACGGGTTCCTGCACCGTACGGGCGTTCGGGAAGGCCTGCTTGTAGAGCGCCACCATCTGTTCACGCTGGGCGGAATCAGTGGCCTGCAGCTGGTTGTACTCGAGCACGCTCGCCACACCGAAACAAATTGCCAGCACTGCAGCGAGGGCAGCGGGTACACGCCAGGGCCGAAACACACGGCCGAGCTGCTGGCGCGGACTGAACTCGCCTTGCAGCAGGTTGATGCGCGGTGAGTTGACGCCGCGCGCCAACGCGCTCACTGCCGACACAGCCGAAACCCGATCGGCAAGCAGCGGTACCTCCGGAATATGCAAACTGTCGTCGCCGAACCAGGTGATCTGCGTCGGCGCACTCTCCCCGGCTTCGACAATCAGGCGTGGCAATAGCGTGTCGAGCAGTGCCCGCTGACACCAGAGTCCACGGTGTCGCCCCTGACGCACCAGTGCGTCACGTTCGCTGAACCAGACTTCCCACTCATCGCTTTCACCGAGCGGCAGCAATTGAAAATCCGCGACGATTTCGCGTGCCGAAATGCCATGTGCTTGCAGCGCATCGACGACACGCCGCAGCACGGCGCGGTCGATCACCGCCACCGGCACACTGCCGTCGTGCTCGGGGTCTGCGAGGGCAAAATGCAAGTCCTCGACGTCGTCCGCCAGCTCTTCCTCGAGGGCAAAGGGCACGGCGGCGAGGCCCCGGCGTCCACCGGGCACCGTCGCGTGCGTGAGCGTCACCATCGACGCACTCAACGCCACGAGCACACGGCGACCGGCTGCCGCCATCGCGGCATCACCGAGCAGACCGGACTCGACCGGCGGTGACGCGCCGAGACTCGGTCGCTCAGCGACGACACACCAGGTGACCTCAGTGTGGTCGGGATCAGTCACCGGATCGGCAATGTGTATCAGCAGGGTGTCAGGCACGTGGGCTTCGCGGTGTGGGGTCAGTCGAGGGATTGCCAGCGACGTAGCACGGTACTGCGACCGTCCGTCTCGCGCTGGAGCACACTGTACTGTGTCATATTTGATCCACCGAATTCTATGTCAGCTCGGACCAGGAAGTGTGTGCTGCTGACAGACAACAAATTTTTGACGGCATCGGAGAGCGTCTTGTTCTGACCGTCGACATCGAGTGTGCTCGCGGTGATGAAGGCGTCCACGGTTTCGTAGGGTGTGCGATCCTCGCCGTCGCTATCCACCGAACCGCTGATCGCATCGGCCACATCCACCCCCTCGCCACAGCGCGGGAATTGCGTCCAACCTTCGTCCGGCCAGCGGTGCAAGGTGTCACCGTGGGAGCTCAGATCGTCGCTCAGGGCGCTGAGCAACTCAGGCGAAGCGGTGTTGACGTTGATGGACGTCCCGCGCGGCAGGGCCACCACAAAGGGCAGTAGTGCCTCGTAGGCCTCCAGCGCCTCCTCTTCGGACCCGTTCAAACCGTGCACCTGGCGCAACTCCGTGGTCGACACCATCGGCCGGTTGGCGGGTCGATAGGGTGGCACCTGCGCGACGTAGGTTTCGAGTTCGGCGCCACCGCCCTCGAGCTGAGGCTCGGCGTCGCTGTCGAGCCAGTCAACCAGCGCCCGGCCGATGTCACGGTTGAGCGCGAGCGCGTCCAACAGGCGCGAGAACACCGCGAGCTGCGCCGGGTCGGCGACACCGTTGTCATCCACCAGGTTGTTGACGTTGAACTGGCCTTGCAGGTCGTAGACACACCCGCTGATCGTGCCACCGGCAACCGGCAAGGGCGGGATGGCGATGGCCCAACTGTCTTCACGCGAATCCACCGCGTCGTTCTCCGGCGCGTCGCGAAACAGCGTCGCCGCGGCAAAGCGCTCGGCAGCGGCCGCAATGGCCTCCGCCTGCTGGATATTCTGATACCCCTGAAACCGCCGCACGGTGAGGCTCTGCGAGCTCTGCATGTTCACCGCCGACACCGTCGCCACCGCGATGATGCCGAGCACCACCAGAATCACCACGCCGCGTTGTTTGCCGGGTCGGTTCATCATGGCACCGCAAACAAGCGCGTGATCGCGCCGAGTGTCTTGTGGTCGATTTCGGCCTCGATCGCCCGCGGAATCGGAAACGGCGCCGAGCTGTCGGCATTGCTTGGCGGCCAGGTCGTGTGCCAGTCACCGGACAGGTCGAGGAACCGCCAGCCCACCCGATCGATGTTCGCGAGCAACAGGCGATCGACCTGTCCGCCCTCGACCATGCGATCGAGGTGAAACCAGGTGCGCCGCAGCAGGGTCTCGTCCTCGACCCGATAGGCGACGCGCTGCAGGTCGCTGCGCGGCGGCGTCAGTTCCGGTGCGGGGTTGAACCAGCCCGCACGGGTAAATTCCAGCGCCGTGCCGTCGAAATCGCTGTACTCGATCGCTCGGCGCTCGCCCCCGAGTTCGTCAGTGATCGGCCGCGCCGTGATCTGATTGAGGTCACGGCCCAACATAAGAAATGCACGCTCCAGCGCGGCGAGCTCGCGTTGTATCCCGTCGAGCCGCCGCTCGACATCAGTCACCGATTGCCAACCCGCAACGGCCGCCGCGCTAACAATCACGGTGATCACCATGGCGATCAACAATTCGATCAGTGTGAATCCGCGGCGAATCACGGCTGTGCAACCAGACCGGGGTCACCGAGGAATCCGGTGAGAGTCGACAACGCCCCGGTTGCGGATTCGTTGCGCCGTACTTGTATCGTGACCTGGCGCAGCATCGGGTCCTCGACTTTCTCGGTCACGACGCGCCAGAACCAGGTCTGGCCGGCGAGCTCGCGCTCGCCTTCATCCTTGCCGAGCTCGGGCCAGGCGTTGGCCACCTGCAACTCGGTCAGCTTGTCGCTGGCAACCCAGCGCGCAAAGGTCTTGTCGCGCAGGTAGTTCGCACTGTTGGCGTAGTCCACACCGGCTTTGGTCAAGGCCGCGATGCCGGTTGCCACGATCGCGAGTGCAAACATGACTTCAATCAGCGTGAAGGCGCGGCTGTGGGCAGAGCGAGTCACCGCCACCTCACCGCGTCACGGTGCTGAGGGTGATCGGCTCGAACGCCGAAGGCTCGATATGGAAGACCCGCTCGGCCTGCTTCTCGTTTACCACGAGACGGTACTGCGGCAGCAATTCGCCATCGGGCAAAAACCACAACTGCGGCACCACTGGTCCATCCTGCACCTCGAGTTCTTTGGCGGTTGACAGTGCCAGCAGCTGGGCTTCGAGTTCCATGTCGAAAAAGACGTCGGATTCGTCGTCGAGCTGGCGGCCCTTCAACTTGCCGCCGGCATCGTGCTCGGCCCAACGCCACCGCCCATCCGCCGATTTGCTTCGCGCGAGGAAACGGTACCCGTCCACGGTCACCAACAAACCAATCGTCTGCGAGCGCAACAAGGCTTCATCAGCCGCCAACTGCAACATCACGTGCAGACGACGCGCCTCGTCGCGTTGCAGATCGCGGTTGCCGCCAAAGTTGACCTGCGTCACCGCCACACCACCGAGAATGCCGATGATGAAGACCACAACCAATATCTCGATCAGTGTGAACCCACACCGGTCGAGTGCGCGTGATCTACTCGCTCCAGTTGCCGATATCCGCATCGGGGCCTTCGCCGCCCGGCGCGCCATCGCGGCCGAGGGTGTAGATGTCGATCTCGCCGCGCTCGCCCGGGTTGAGGTAGATGTAGTCTCGCTTCCACGGATCCTTCGCGAGCTTTTTCAGGTAGCCGCCGTCTTTCCAGTTGGGCGCTTCGTCGCCCGGGTTTTCAACCAACGCCTGCAGGCCCGCGTCGGCGCTGGGGTAGTTGAAGTTGTCGAGACGGTAGATCTCGAGCGCAGACTCGATGGCACCGATATCCTGTTTGGCCTTGACCTGACGCGCTTCGTCCGGTCGACCCAGAATATTGGGCAGAATCATCGTGCCAAGCACGCCGAGGATCACCACGACGATCATGATCTCCAGCAGGGTGAAACCGCGCTGCCGTTTGGCGATCGGGCTTCTCAATGGCATGAACTTTCTCCGACGTGGAATGCAGTTGTGGGGCTAAGCTTAGCAGTGTGTCGAAAAACGACTGCGCGGTATCCGCTCGGCAATGTGGGCAGCCGACCTGCCCTGTGCCACCCGTTCCGATGACAGAACCGGTGCCGCACTCTCGCGGTCGGCGGTCACCTGTCAAACGGCTGTTTGAAACCGCGTGGACATGACCACACATCGCCATTGACCCCGGATTCGAGCGGAAATTCCCTAACGTGTTGCCCAGCTATTCATCCCTTCTGCGCCGATGGTGGTTGCCACTGGGTGTGGCCGTGCTGAGCACCGTCCTCCAACTGGCAGGCTTGCGCGATGCCTGGCAGTTCGATCGGGCCCTGATTGCGTCAGGCGACTGGTGGCTGTTGCTCAGCGGCAATCTCGTCCACCTGAACACCAACCACCTGCTCATGAACGTGCTCGGCCTCGGCGTGATCGCCCTGTTGGTGTGGCCCTACCTCAGCACGCCGCAATGGCTGCTGTGTTTTGCCGTCAGCGCGCTGGCGGTCGGTGTCGGTCTCTACTGGCGTGACACCCATCTCGGGTACTACGTCGGACTGAGCGGCGTTCTGCACGGGCTGCTCCTGGCGGGCGTGGTGTACGAGGTAGCGGTGCAGCCGCGCAGTGGCTGGGTATTGCTGATCGCGATCGTCGCCAAGCTCGGCTGGGAGCAATGGCACGGCGCCGTGCCTGGCTCCGAGTGGGCCGTCGGCGGCAGCGTGGTCGTCAACTCCCACCTCTACGGTGCTATCGCCGGCGGCCTGATGGGTCTGGTGTTCGTGCTGAGGCGCTCGCCCACCCCCGGAGACGCACCATGATCACAAGCCAACCGCTGCGGTGGGCGACGGTGTGGCACGCAGTCGGCGCGGCCATGGTGTTGTTCATCACGGTCATGTCGTTGAGCCCTTCCAGCTCACCGATTCTGGTGTTCTCGGTGTGGGACAAACTGCTGCACTTCATCGGTTATGCCGGCGTCGGTGCCTGGTATGTCATGGTGGTCTCACAGTCACACCACATCAGACTGTGGATCGCCCTGGTGTGTCTGGGTATTGCGCTCGAACTGCTGCAGGGGTTCGTCCCCGGTCGTGCAACCGAGGGCCTGGATGCCGTGGCCAACACCCTCGGCGCAACTGCCGGTACCGCGCTTGGCTTGACGCCCTGGCGCAATCTGCTGCGGAAGATCGAACACGTCTGCCGCCCGGAGAGCAGGCCCTGACCATGGCAAAACGCTCCAGCCCGACCACCCTCGAACAACGCACCCTGCAATTGGCGTTGCTGCTCGCGACCGGCCTGTTGTTGGCCGGGCTGTGGCTGCCGCTGCTGACGGTTCAGAAGATGGTACTGTGGAAAAACACCTTGTCGATTCTGAGCACGCTGCAGGGGCTGTGGCTGGGCGGCCACATCATGCTGTTGGTACTCATGACGATTTTCAGTGTGGTGCTGCCGGTGTTGAAGCTTGCCGTGCTGTATCGCGTTGTCTTTCGACCGCCGCGCACCCGGGCAGCAATGCAGCGCGTGCTAAAGGTGATGCACGACTACGGCCGTTGGGCGATGCTCGACGTCATGGTGGTGGCGGTGCTGCTCGTAACGCTCAAGCTCGGCGCACTGGCAAGTGTGCAGGTGCACGCCGGTCTCTACGTGTTTGCCGCCGCCGTCGTGTTGATCGCGCTGATAACCCACCGCGTCACCGCAAAAGCCCACACCCCGCGTCGGCGCGCGACACGCTGATTCGGGTTCAACGGGCGTCGCGCAACCAGTCGATCACGTCTCTCGCATTCGCATCCGGCGGAAACACCGGATAGAACAGGTGCCGCACGGTCGATCCTTCGAGTATGAGTGTGAGCCGTCGGTACAAGGTCTCGCCTGCATCGTCGAATGTCGGCAACGCGAGCTCGGCCGCGAGCCTGCGGTCGGTATCACTCAACAATTCGAATGGCAGGTGCAAGCGATCGCGAGCTTCCCGTTGGTAATCGGACGCCTGCGTGCTCAGCCCGAACACCCTGGCACCAAGAGCTGCGAGGTCCGCGTGGTGGTCGCGGAATGCACAGGACTGTGGCGTGCAGCCACGTGCGCCGGGAATCGCGTCCCAGCCGTCTGGCAACGCGCGGTCCGGTCGTCCGGTCATCGGGTACACATAGAGTACGGTCCAACCTGAAAAGGCCCCGAGGTCGTGTGCTGCACCGTCGGTCGCGCTCAAGGTTATAGACGGCAGCGTTGCGCCCCACAGGTGCTCGGCCGCACCGTCGTCCACAGGCACTGGCAGGTCTTCAGGCAGATCAAGTGACTGCATGGCGCACTCCGTCGTGTGTGTTTGCGGTTATTGCGCGGCTATCACCGCCGCGTAGAACTGCACTGCCTTGACGAGGTTGTCAATCGACACCCGCTCGTTCAAACCGTGCAGACGCGGCAGGTCCGAGGCGTCAAAGAGAAACGGGTTGAAGCGGTAGATGTCGTCCGCAATGACTTGGTAGTGGCGTGCGTCAAGTGCAGCAATGGTCAGCCCGGGCGCAACGATCACGTCCCCGAACACCGCCGACGCTGTTGATGACAAGAGCGCGTATCCGGCGCTGTCGACACGGGACACAGCCGACGCCGGGCGACCACTGCCGTCGTGCACAACGTCCACCCGTTCATCCGCAATCACATCGCGCAAATGCGCGAGCACCCCATCGACCGTGTCGCGCGGGTGCAGGCGGAAATTGATTGTGGCGCGCGCCTCGCTCGGCAACACGTTCTCGCGCGGCGATGCCTGCAACATGGTCGGTGCCGTGGTGGTGCGCAACATCGCGTTTGTGGTGTTGGCGCCCGAGAGCGCCGACGCTAACACGCCGCGGGTGATCCAGCTGTTGGCAAAAGCCACACGCTGGCCAAAGGGCATGGCCGGTCCGATCGCATCGAAGAAGGCTTTGGTTACACCGTCATATTCGCCCGGCACCGGGTTGTCGCGGAGGTTGACCAAGGCCTCGGCCAGGATCTCGACCGACAGCTCATCGGTTGGCAGCGAGGAGTGTCCACCTTCGCTGCGCGCGACCAGATCGACACTCATGTAACCCTTCTCGGCGGTGTTGATACTGGCGAGCGGCTTTGCAAGCCCGGGCACGATGCCGTCGAGTACCATGGATCCCTCGTCGAGTACCCACTCGAATTGAACCCCCTGCGACTGAAAATAGGACACCACCTGTTGTGCCCCGCGTGCGCCGCCGACTTCCTCATCGTGGCCAAACGCAAACCAGACCGAGCGCTCCGGCGTAAAGCCCGTTTCCAACATCAGCTCCGCCGCCTCCAGCGCAGAGATGACAGCGCCCTTGTTGTCGAGCGCGCCGCGGCCCCACACATGGCCCTCGGCGACGGCGCCGTCAAACGGCGGATAGGCCCACTGGGAACGGTTGTTCAAGAGCGGCGGCACGACATCGTAGTGCCCGATCAGCAACACCGGTGGCAGGCTAGGGTCGCGGCCTTGCCAGTGAAAGACCGGGGTCAGCCCGCTGATCAACCGGCGTTCGAACTGTGCGTGGACACGCGGAAAATCGTCGGCGATCTGATCGAGAAACGCGGTGAAGGCGTCCTTGCGCACGCTGTTCGGATCGACCGACGACACCGTCTGGTGGCGCAGCGCGTTGCCGAGCTTGGCTGCAACGCGCTCGGCGCCGACCCGCAAGAGTGGCGCCCCGCCCGTCGACTGCGCTGTCGGTGCGAGCGTGTAGCGGGCAGTGTTCCAGAGCAGCACACCGACAAGACACACCAACCCGATCAGCACCAGCAACCCGAGGCGGCCAATCCATTTCATCATCGCAAGAAGGCCTTGTAGGCCGGGTTGTCGGTCTCGACAAAATAGTCATACCCGAGCGACTTCAGGAAGTCGGCAAAGCGCGCTTCGTCGTCCGCAGGTACCTGCACCCCACACAGCACCCGCCCGTAGGCTGCGCCATGGTTGCGGTAGTGGAACAGGCTGATGTTCCACCCACGTGCGAGCCGGGTCAGAAAATCGAGCAAGGCACCCGGGCGCTCGGGAAAACGGAAGCGGATCAGGTGCTCGTTGTCAGCGCCCTCCCCCTGTCCGCCGATCATGTAGCGCACGTGGTTCTTGGCCACTTCATCGTCCGTGAGGTCGCGCACCGAATAGCCAGCTTTCTCCAGCTTGTCGAGCATCTCGGCGCGCTCCGCGTCGCCGTCGGTCAAACCGATGCCGGCAAACACCATGGCCTCGTCACCGCGCGCGTAGCGGTAGTTGAATTCGGTCACCGCCCGCCGCCCGATGGTTTGACAGAATTTGCGAAAGGCGCCGGGCTTCTCAGGCAGGCGTACCGCGAACAGCCCCTCGCGCCGCTCGCCGATTTCCGCGCGCTCTGCGACGTGCCGCAGGCGATCGAAGTTGACGTTGGCGCCGCTGACCACCGCGATCAGATTGGCGCCGGTGATACCGGTGCGCGCGGCGTACTTTTTCAGACCTGCCAACGCCAGCGCGCCCGAGGGCTCAGCGAGGGTGCGGGTGTCATCGAAAACGTCTTTGACCGCTGCGCAGATTTCATCGACCGTGCAGGTCACCACATCGTCAAGCGAGCGCCGGCAGATGCGGAAATTTTCCTTGCCCGGCATGCGCACGGCGACACCGTCGGCAAAGAGACCCACCTCGCCGATGTCCGTGCGCCGACCGCGCTTGATCGACGCCTGCATCGACGCGGCGTCCACCGGCTCGACGCCGATAATGCGCACATCCGGCCTCAGATACTTCATGAACACCGCCACACCTGCAGCGAGACCACCCCCTCCCACCGGCACGAACACCGCGTGAATCGGGTCGGGGTGTTGGCGGCAGAGTTCGAGCCCGACCGTCCCCTGGCCCGCGATCACATCCGGATCATCAAAAGGTGGCACAAAGGTGTAACCCTTGTCGTCCGCGAGCGAGAGCGCGTGGGTGAAGGCGTCATCAAAGGCGTCGCCGTGCAACACCGGCCGACCGCCGAAATCGCGCACCGCCTGAACCTTGATCGAGGGGGTCGTTCGCGGCATGACGATGATCGACTTCAGACCGAGCCGGGTCGCCGCCAGCGCGACACCTTGCGCGTGGTTGCCGGCAGAGGCCGTGATCACACCCGGCAACTCCGGGTTCTCTTCCTTCAACCGGTAGATGCGGTTGTACGCACCGCGAATCTTGAACGAGAACACCGGCTGCTGATCTTCCCGTTTGAGCAGCACATTGTTGTCGAGACGACGGCTGATGTTGCGGGCCGGGTCGAGTGCCGTCTCGCGCGCCACGTCGTACACCCGCGCGCTCAGGATCTTTTCGATGTAGTGGTCCATGGGGTTCTCGGCAACAGCTGGCGGCCAATGTATCCATTATGGGGGACGCGTGAAAGGCGCGCTTGGTATCATGCCGACTTTCCAGACAAGACCGCCGACATGACAGCAGAGACGAAGAAAATCGCCGCCGCGCGCGCTGCACTGGCTGAAGTGCCGCCGGACAGCCTGGTCGGTGTCGGCACGGGCTCGACAGCCAACCATTTCATCGATCTGCTCGCCGCCGAGCGCCCGGACATTCGCCAGACGGTTGCGAGTTCCGAGGCCAGCGCCGCCCGCTTGCGTGGCCACGGCATCGAGGTGCTCGACCTGAACGCCGCCGGCACCCTCGCCATCTACGTGGATGGCGCGGACGAATCCGACAAACACCTCAGACTGGTCAAGGGTGGAGGTGGCGCGCTCACGCGTGAGAAGATCGTCGCTGCGGCGAGCGAGCGCTTCGTGTGCATTGCCGACGACAGCAAACTGGTGGCAACGCTCGGCGCATTCCCGCTGCCCGTCGAAGTCATCCCGATGGCGCGCAGCCTGGTCGGGCGCGCCATGGTCAAACTCGGCGGCGACCCGGCGCTGCGCGAGGACGTCACCACCGACAACGGCAACCTCATCCTCGATGTCCACAACCTGCACATCACCGACCCGGTGGCGCTGGAAACCGAGATCAACCAGATCCCGGGCGTGGTTACCGTGGGGCTGTTCGCGGCCCGCCCGGCCGACCTGCTGCTGCTAGCAGGCGACGACGGGGTGACGCGACTCACGCGCTGATCGGCCCACCGCGCCTGAATCCGCTCGGCTCCGGAGTGCGGGCTCTGTTAGGGTCGCCGCATACCCTGAGCCATCTGTGGAAGGACGCCATGATATCCCGCACGCTCGCCCTGACCGCCCTGCTGCTTGGCACCCTCAGCCAAGGTGTTCACGCGGCAGACCAGCCCGAGAAAACCTTCGGTGTGCACACCGGGGAAACTGTCGTTCGCGATCACTACATGGTCACCAGCGCCCACCCGCTGGCAACCGAGGCGGGTCGTCGCGTGCTGGCCGCCGGTGGCCACGCCGCCGACGCCGCCGTCGCGGTGCAGTTCATGCTCAATCTGGTCGAGCCGCAAAGCTCGGGCATTGGTGGCGGGGCCTTCGCGGTGTACCGCGACGCCGCAACCGGCTCCATCACCACGTTCGACGGCCGCGAGATGGCGCCCGCTGCCACAACCGAGTCGCTCTTCCTCGATGCCGACGGCGAACCGCGCGGCTGGTGGCAGGCGGTGATCGGTGGACGATCCGTGGGTGTGCCCGGCACGCTCGCACTGCTCGACACGCTCCACCAGCAATACGGTCGACAAGACTGGGCAGAGCTGTTGCGACCGACCGAGCAGACCGCGCGCAACGGTTTCGAGATCACCGAGCGCATGGCGCAGTCCATTGCCTGGGGCGCTGGCAAGGATCTCGGCAAATACGCACCGACCCGCGCGCTCTTCTTCAACGACAACGGCGATCCCAAGGCCGCAGGCGAGACCTTCGTCAACCCGGCCTTTGCCGACACCGTCGCGTTACTCGCGGCTGAGCGCAGCGCACCCTTCTACCGGGGCGAGCTCGGCGCGGCACTGGTCGCCACCGTTGGAGAGAATGACAACCCCGGCAAGATGACACTCGACGACCTCGCGGCCTACCGCGTGATCGAACGCCCGGCGGTGTGCGCACCCTACCGAGTCTATGACGTCTGTGGCATGGGACCGCCGAGCTCCGGCGCACTGACAGTCGGCCAGATGCTCGGCCTGCTCGAAGCCTTCGACCTGCCAGCGCTCGGCAACACAGCTCAAGCCTGGCACCTCTTCGCCGAGGCCGGAAAACTCGCTTATGCCGATCGCGGCCTCTACATGGCCGACAGCGATTTCGCGCCCATGCCCACCGCCGGTCTGCTAGACCCGGGCTATCTACGCTCGCGCAGCAGCCTGATCGACCCGGCGTCGGCGATGGAAAAGGCCAGGCCGGGCAACCCACCCTGGCCCGAGCGCACGGCCCGGGCTGCAGACCTGCAACCCGAACGCGCCGGCACCAGCCACTTCAATATCGTCGACGCCGACGGCAACGCGCTGTCGGTCACGACCACGATCGAAACCGGTTTCGGCTCGCGCCTGTCGGTCGGCGGCTTTCTGCTCAACAACGAGCTCACCGATTTCTCTTTTCGCCCTGAACGCGACGGCAAGCCCATTGCCAACCGAGTCGAGGCCGGCAAGCGGCCGCGCAGCTCGATGTCACCCACGATCGTGCTCAAGGCAGGCGAACCCGAACTGCTGATCGGTTCACCCGGCGGCTCCCGCATCATCAACTACGTGGCCCAGAGCCTGATCGCCATCCTCGATTGGGACATGGATCTGCAACAAGCACTCGACCTCGGCCACGTCGCCAACCGCAACGGCACAACCGACCTCGAGGAGAACACCCCCGCTGCGGCGTTTCAGGCCGAACTCGAAGCCCTCGGCCACAGCGTCAAGGTCCGCAACATGAACAGTGGCCTGCACGCGATCCGCTACGTTGACGGTCGCTTGCACGGCGCCGCCGACCCGCGCCGTGACGGCACCGCAGACGGCGGCTAGCCGCACACCAAGGACACACCGTGACCCCCACCACCGATACGTGGCCGCTCTTTGTCACCGCGGCCCGCAGTCTTGAAACCCAACTGGAAACCGAGCTCACTGCGCTCGGCGCCACGGACGCTCGCGTGTCGCGCGGTGGCGTGAACTGCGTCGCCGATCTCGAGACGCTCTACCGGATCTGCCACCGCAGCCGCCTGGCGAGCCGTGTACTCCTGCCGGTTGCCGAGTTCGCGGCGGCAGACGAGGCCGCCTTGTACCAGGGTTGCCTTTCAGTCGACTGGTCGGCCGTGCTCGCACCGGGCAGCTCCCTCGCAGTCGATTTCGCGAGCAGCCGCTCAGCACTGACCCACACCCGCTTCGGCGCGCAGCGCGTCAAGGACGGCATCGTCGACCAGCTGCGCGCGGCCCGCGGCGAGCGTCCGGACGTCGACCGCCAGCAGCCCGACTGCCGCATCAACGCCTACCTCTTCGACAACCGCGCGAGCCTCTCGCTCGATCTCGGCGGCGGCGCGCTGCACCGGCGGCCCTGGCTCGCCGAGGACGCGCGCCCCGCAATCGCCCCGAATCTCGCGAGTGCGCTGCTGATGAAGTCTGGTTGGGCGCGGGTCGACGGCCCGTCGGCACACTGCGTGAGCCTCTGGGCCCAGGATGCGACGCTCGCGATCGAAGCGGCCGAAATCGCACTCGGCGCCGCCGCCAACCGCGACCGAGACCACTGGGGTTTTCTCGGCTGGTTGGCCCACGACGCCGACGCCTGGTCGAGAGAGCAGCACGCAGCCCTGCTCGATGAATCCGACTGCGAGCTGCACATCACTGCCGTGGAACCGGATC